>JAUXCL010000051.1 GCA_030618905.1 Bacteroidales bacterium
GTATTAAAAAAATCTGGTTCCGTTTTGGCGGAATGAAATTGGGTTAATACCTCGTGGGCTTGCCCCGAGGATAATCAATTTCAAAGATTTTTTTATCAATATCAAAGGTAATGTAAATATGAAAACCTGTAAATACTCATGTAAATCCTCTCCGAATATTGCATTAAAAGCAAAAAACGGAAAACATCTTAAGCGTAGATTATCAAACAATTACATTGTGTTGTATATGAAATGTAAGGTGCCTGTACGGTATTTGTTGCCTCAAATTATCTTTTTATGTGCCTAAACTTCATTTTTTTTGCTTCGAATTCAAAAATTAAACGGGAAAAATGAAACCTAAGGGCAAAAAATTAAAGGAAGATCAAAATGATGATTCCATAAAAAATATTGAGGAGATTATGGAGAATACCAAAGCTGAAACATCAGCCCTTAAAAAAATCCTGAAATCTCTGGATAAAAAAAATGATAACCAAAAATAGATTTACTATGAAAAACAAAACATTGACATTTTTATTATTAATGCTGTTTGCAAGCGGATCATTGCTGGCGCAGCAATCCCAGGTTGCAGGTAGACTGCCAAATCCACCTGCTTCCCATGCAACAGACATTGGACCAATCCTATGGGACCAGATGTCAAATCCTTCTACAGGGTTTATTGCATCACATGAATTTACAGATGCAGCCAGCTTGGCAAACTCCAGTGAAGCAGCAGACGATTTTCGTGTGCCTGCTGGCGAAACCTGGAACATCGGAACCATTGCTATTCTGGGTTCTTTCTGGTATAACGCGCCGGGTGGAGCACATGAACTGAATATTTATGTATACGAAGATGATAATGGTATGCCCGGTACAGTACTGCACACTTATGAAGGCGTTACCAATTTTGAGAAAACAGAAACACAAAATGGTAATTATGTAGAAACCTATTTTGAGATTCCTTTTTCACCTGCTATTTCATTAGGTTCAGGAAAATATTGGTTAGCATGCCAGCATGTTGGCGATAACAATGTAACTGGCCAGTGGGGATGGATACAGGAATCAAATTCGCCACAAGTTGAAGACGAATGGCATTGGCGTAATCCGGATGATGGCATGGGTACAGGATTTACGACATGGACACCTGCCAGCAGTGTGCTGTGGTTTGGTGGATATTATGATCTCTCTTTTGCTTTATACGATGAGTCATTTAATAATGACCTCGCTGCTAAAGCCCTGACAGATCCTCAATCAAGCAGCAGCCTTACTGCTTCAGAAACCATTGTGATGAGTATTAAAAATGAAGGTACTGATCCTCAAACAGGTTTTGATGTAAGTTATACCATTAATGGTGGTACTCCTGTAGTAGAGAATGTGGGTTCATTCTCTATCAATCCAGAGGAAACGCTTAATTACAGTTTTGCAACTACAGCTGATCTCACAGCCACAGGTGCATACGATCTGGATTTATCTGTAAATCTTGCCGCTGACCAATATACTAATAACGACTCAATTACAGGACAGGTTGTCAACTGGGGTACTGTTTACGTTATGGAAGATGGTGTCGATATTACTGCCTGTGAAGGCACCTTTACTGATCCGGGTGGGCTTGGAGTTAATTTTGGCCAGAATGATTTTGCCATTATGACCATCTACCCTGGAAATCCTACAGACAAGGTGAGACTTGATTTTATTGAATTTGATGTTTATTGGTCAGATTTTATGATCTATGATGGTGAAGATACTGATGCAGAGCTGATTGGAACCTGGGAATCAACATTCTCTCCAGGACAGGTTACTGCACTGAATCCACTTGGTGCCCTTACTATTTACTTTGAAGCTCCGGGCTGGGCTGATGGATATGGTTGGGCAGCACTCATTTCATGCTATACACAGCCGGATGATGATTTTATGGTCACTGAGTTTACACGATCTACTTATTCAATTTTCACCGGTCGTGATTTCACTTTTTCTGCAACAGTAAGGAATATCGGTGCACTGGCACAATCAAAGGATATTACCTTTTATGTTGGCGGTTCTGCAATTGGTACTGTAAATACAGGTGTTGTTAACTCCACGGAATATGCAACTGTCGAACTTTCAACGGAAATCCTGACTGCAGGAGAATACCTTGCTGAGGCTGCCGTACCGGCTGATGGTGGTGATGATCCTTCAAACAACGCCATGGATATGACTTTTGATGTATACCAGGAAGGTTCATTCGTTGAGTTTTTTGAAGAACCGAACTTTCCTCCGGATTTTTGGGCAACCGACGTTTGGTACAAACAGGAATCAGAAGATTTTGCATTCGATGGAACAGGTTCTGCGTCAGTTTACACTCCACCGGGACAATTTGATACGCTCTGGTCACCTCAACTGACAATCAGTTCAGGAGATACTATTTCATTCTGGGCAAGGACACAAATGTGGTGGCCTGCAACAATTCGCCTGGTTTGGAAAGATGCCAATACTGGCGTTGTTACCATGCTGGAAGAGCATGCACTTAATACTTCGACCTATACCGATTATAAAATTGATGTATCAGCAGCTGCAGGAAACAACTACATTGGCTTCATTAGCTGGCTGAATGACCCATGGTCATGGGGAGCACAACCAAATCTTGATCATGTTGTAGGTCTCGGACCAAGCATGTATTTTGTTGATCATGATCTTACTGCTCTTACTTTACAGGGTAATACTACACCTGCAGTAAATGAAATTGCTGAGTTTGATGTGACCATCAGGAATATTGGTATGCTTAATCAAAATGCAGGATCATATTCTGTCAAATTAATGCAGGTTGATCCTGATGGCGATATCGAGCTTGACTCCCAAAATGGACTGGCTATTGAACATATGGAAAAACAGGTTTATACTCTAAGCCATATTTTCCAGGCCTCCGGTGATTATGATATATACGCTAAAGTTGTCTTTGGTGCCGATCAGGATCCGGATAATAATGAGACCATTATTCAGCATTTGAATGTGCAGGTTAGTGGTACAGTCCAGGTTAAACTTGGAGAAGGTGAAGACCTTGACTATTATCTGCCAATGCGGACAGGAACCCCATACACACTCACTGAAACCATCTATAATGAAGCCATGATAGGTGTCACTGGTGCCGTTACCGGGATCAAATATTACTATATTAATGATAACTACGCTGAAGTAACTGATATTCCTGTCAGCATCTGGATTGGTGAAACTACACTTGATGTTACAACAGGTGGTTGGGTGCCTTCAACAGACCTGACCCATGTTTACCAGGATACAGTTGATTTTGCAATCGGTGAACATGAGATCTATATTCCATTTGATGTTCCTTTTACCTATAATGGAGGAAATCTGATGGTGATGGTCTACAAGAGTGAACCTGCAGGTGGCGGATGGACACCTACTGTCAAGTTTAAGAAAACCTATACTGCTGATACAGTTAGTATCTGGGCAACACAATACCAACCACCGATTGACCCTGCTAACCCTGACACAACTTGTACTGGTCACTTTGTAGATTATTTCCCGAATACAATGTTCTTCATTAATACCGCAGGGTATGGTGAACTATCAGGTGTTGTCTACAATGAAGATAACCTGCCATTTGAAGGTGTAACTGTTTCTGTTGATAATTATGCCATCGATACAGTTACTGATGTTAATGGTCATTATTTCTTTAATGAAATCCTGGGTGTAACACAGTCTGTTACCGCTTCATACTTTGCCTATGAAGACAATACACAGTCTATTGATGTCCAGACAGGTGCGGTTAATTACCTTGACTTTAACATGGTGCTGAAACCACGTGTCAGCGTATTGGGAACAGTTGTCGGTAACGATGACCCGCAACATTACCTGGAAAATGCTGAAGTAACTTTAACCGGTTATTTCACATTCCAGACTACGACTGATGAAAATGGAGATTTTGACCTTCCATCAGTTTATGGAAATGAAACCTACACCATTACCATCATCATGAATGGCTATGAAACTTACATTGATGAAGATATCGTTGTTGAAGATGGCACCGTGGACCTTGGTACCATAGAAATGATAGAATTGATGTCAATCCCTTATGCCGTGATCGGTGAAGAAGACCTGGCTGAAGTTAATATTTCATGGAGCGTACCGAATACCGGTATGGATGAGACATATGATTATGAAGTTGATGCAAACAATGGCTATGCCAATGAACCTGGTGAGCACGTCTGGTTGGGTAATATCTATGAAACACAGGATATCGGTACTATTGTTACCGTGGATATCTATTGGAGAGATTATTTAACTTTCAGTGATTACGTTACACTGGATATCCTTGATGTCGACGGAAACGTTGTAATGAGCAGTGAGCCATTTATGACCGTTAAAGATCAATGGTTAACTGTTGATATCCCTGATGTTACTTTTGATGGTACATTCTATGCCATGGTACATTGGGAAAACAATGCAGGGACTACTGATTTCCTCAGTATTGAAGAATATGATGATCCTGGTGTTAAATCTTATGGCAAGATCAAATACCCGGGTCAGGATATTGAACCACTGGAAAACTATACAGGTACAAAAGGTACATTTGAGATGGCTGTTAATACCCTGAATAGGGTGAATATCAGAAATGCTAATAATGGCGGACGTTATGTTGAAAGCTATAACATCTACAAAGGACTCCTTTCAGATGTTTCCAATGCAGGTACATGGAGCCCCATAAACACAGCACCTGTTACCGATACTGTTTTTGTTGATGGAGACTGGCCACCGGCCCAGGTTGATGACTATGTATATGCCATTAAAACCATTTTCACAACCGGCGAATCTGTGATGAGTTTCTCTAACGTGGTGAATAACTTCCCGCCGGAATTTATTTCAGAACCTGTTACCCAGGCTACCGTCTCAGTTGAGTATGAATATAATATTGAGGTTGATGATCCAAATACCGAAGATGATATCGTCATTACTGCTGATGAAATGCCGGATTGGCTGACACTGATTGATAATGGAGATGGAACAGCATTGCTCTCCGGTACACCTGCAGAAATTGGTCAGTACAATGTTGAGCTTCGTGCCAGCGATGGCCAGTTTGAAGATACTCAATCCTTTGTGATCGACTGTATCCCGGTGGGTGTTGAGGAACTGGGTGATGATGATGTTCAGATCTATCCTAACCCTGCTGAAAATACTTTGTTCATCAGGTTTAACGGAGAAGCTGATGCCAGGATAATTGATGTATTTGGAAAGAACATCCTGGACACCAGGTTAAACAACCAGGTGAATACAATTAATACTCAAGACTTTTCACGCGGAATTTATTTCTTGCAGATTATATTCGAGGATAAAATTGAAACGCACAAGTTCATTAAAAAATAGCTTAGATTAGATAATAAGTTAAATTGCGTTTACAACACAGGGCTTTCACCATTAATTTGGTGAAAGCTTTTTTTATATAAATAAAGCCCGCTTTTGGCGGGCTTTATAATAAAAAAGAAAAGATATATAGAATATATGGTAATGCTACTTGATGAGATTCAGGTTAAATCCCAATTACATAAATAGGATATTCAATCATTTCATATCAGGGCCTTTTGATTAAAATGTGATTGTACTCATGTGAAATACTATTTCAGACGGATGTCATGGCCATCTTTAACGCAGATGGGACATGAGGTATTCCTCACCGTTGAAATGTATCCACACCTGTCACATTTAAAGTACTTGTAGTACTTAGCCTTTTTAGTGCTTGTGGATATTTTAAGTCCGAGTTTCATTTGATCTTGTTTGTCTTATTAATAAATAGTGACACATATGTATTCAAGAAATGTGCCACATACTGTATGCAACTGAAGGGGAAGGAGTTGGACCTAATTTATGGGTAAGGGTTTCGCAGATTTAGTATCCAAAAGCGGAGAGTTATCCGCTTATGGATATATTATACCGTATTTTAAGGCCTAAGGTTACCAGAATCAAGGGTCAATTGGCAGGTAAGATCTGTATAGACTTTGACCGTGTATTGCTTAAACCACTTTGCGTGTCAGTGGCAGTTAATTTAACCAGAAAACTCTTTGGCAGATCTGTAGGATTAAAGTACTTATGTGTTGGGCTAAACTCCGCAGATGGAGTCGATCCGTCACCAAAATCCCATTCATAAGCATCTGAATATTCTGAGGCATTTGTGAAAGTAACGGTTACAGGTGCCGGGTTCTCATTGCCGCTATAAGTGAAACTGGCAATGGGATATGTCAGTGTTCCGACATTGCTTTTTATTGCATTATCTTCCTTGGCACAGGAAGAAAGTAGCACAATGAGCATCATGGTGTAAATTGAAAATCGCATTTGTGGTATATGCTTACTGTTTGCAAAGTTACAAAATTGAAATGTCAGATGAAAATACTGTTCAGTGTTTCTTCCATTTGCCATGTATTAACGGTAAATGTCAGGTATAATTATATAAATTTGCTTTCTTTGAAACCATCACAATACTAATTAATGCAATATTGCGTTTTAGCAATGACGCAGACCAAGGTTCATGAAAAAATTCTTCCTGATAAATATTATTTTGCTAATGCTTATTCCTGTTGTTCATGGACAGGTAGCTAAATATAGCAACGATTTTCTTGCCATTGGTGTGGGTGCAAGATCATTGGGAATGGCTAATGCATATGTGGCCGTTTCTGACGATGTGACATCTACTTACTGGAACCCGGCAGGATTGACCAATATGTCATCTGAAATTCAGATTGGCCTGATGCACTCGGAGTATTTTGCCGGCGTGGCAAAATATGATTATGGTGCCTTTTCAATGAAGATTGATAGCATGAGTTCTTTTGGGGTATCGATAATCCGCTTTGGAATCGACGACATCCCCAATACGACTGATCTCTACGATGATCAGGGAAATATCAATTACGACAGGATTACCACCTTTTCGGCAGCCGATTATGCCATGACATTTTCTTATGCAAGGAAAAGCAAAATCAAAGGCCTTTCCTATGGAGGAAATGTGAAAATTATCTATCGCCAGATTGGGAGCTTTGCTAAAGCATACGGTTTTGGACTTGATGCCGGAGTGCAATATTACCTCAAAAAATGGCGCTTTGCAGCCATGGGAAGGGATATCACATCCACTTTTAATGCATGGACTTACAACCTGTCTAAAGACATGAAAGAGGTTTTTGAAGCCACAGGGAATGATATACCAGATAATTCCCTGGAATTGACATTGCCACGAATACTACTTGGAGCGGCAAGGCACTTTATCATCTCTAAAAGCATCACCTCCATGGTTGAAATTGACCTTGATGTCACTTTTGATGGGAAAAGAAATACCCTGATAAAAAGTAATCCAATAAGTATCGATGCCAGGATAGGTACCGAATTCGGATATAAGGATATTGTGTTTTTAAGGGGAGGGATTAACAATTTTCAAACAGAAACTGATTTTGGCGGTAAGAAAAGCATGACTTTCCAACCTAATATCGGTGTTGGGATTAAAATCAAAAAAATCGTTTCCATCGATTATGCCTTGACAGATATTGGTGATCAGTCCATTGCCCTCTATTCAAATGTGTTCTCTCTCCGTGTAGATCTTGGCGCAAAGACAAACAACTAATTCACAGCCATGACAGATTTCAGTTCCTATTTGATCAGTGAGGATGAAATTGCAAAGCGGGTCTCCGCGACTATTTCATCTGAGATATCTGCTGAAGAACGTAAAGAAATCCTAAAATTCATCCTGAGCATCATTGATTTAACATCACTGGAGGGAGCTGATACTTTACAAAAAATCAAATTGCTCTGCGATAAAGCAATTTATAGTGATGTCCCATCAGCAGCTGTCTGTACCTATGCTACATTTACCAGTAAGGTCAGAAAATGGTTGAAGGATACTTCTGTTAATGTTGCAGCTGTGGCCGGAGGCTTTCCAGGCGGACAAGTTCCTGCTGATGTTAAATTGATGGAAGTCAGCTATGCCATTGATCAGGGCGCGGATGAAGTGGACTTTGTCATCAACAGGGGTAAGTTCCTGGAAGGAAACTTTGATGAGGTCTTCGAAGAAATTTTTAAAGCAGCACAATTGTGCCAGGATGTCCACCTTAAAGTCATCCTGGAGACAGGTGAACTTCACACGATTTCCAATATCTGGAAAGCCAGTGAGATAGCAATTTCCGCAGGTGCTGATTTTATCAAGACTTCTACAGGTAAGATACAGCCAGCCGCCACCCTGGAAGCAACATTGGTGATGCTGGATACGATCAAAGAATACCATCATAAAACGAAACGGATGATCGGTATCAAACCAGCCGGGGGAATATCCGATGTGGATACTGCCCTGCAATATTACTTCCTTGTTCAGCATATCCTGGGTAAAGAATGGCTCAATAAGTCATTCTTCAGAATAGGAGCCAGCCGCTTATTTGATCAAATTCTCAATGAACTATCAGGCAATTGATGTTGTTAATATTCATATACCAATAAAGCTATGACATGAGATCCCTGAACAGATATTTCTTACTCATCATGCTATTGCTCTCCGTGAGTTTTTCCTGCACCGTGGAGGAAGATGATGGACCATATGTTGATCCACGGGAGAAATTCCTTGGTGAGTGGAATGTCAATAATGAAATCTGCAATAAATATCGCTATGTTGTGGTCATCTCTGAAGATCCTTCTAACAGCGTACAGGTGCTTATCTATAATTTTGGCTTCTCTCAGGCAGTTGAACCTGATACTGCCATTGTCGCAGGGAATACCATTACCTTACCCTGGCAAATAAACAGCGAGAAATGGGAAATAAACGGCATCGGAAAATATGATGAAAAAGAAGGCATAGAATGGACTTATTCCTTGCTAATTTCCGGCGATCTGCAATCCTGCACAGCCACTTACACAAAGTAAGCGATAACAGCAAAGGATTCATTATTCATTAAGGGTATCTGCCTGCATAGATTTGAGCTCACTATCCATCAGGCTCAACTTGGTGATAACTTCCTCATAGATCAGATTCAGGTCCTCAACCCTGTAATTGTAATATTCAACGCTCTTGTCAAAATCCTCTTTGCTCACTCCGTGCTTTTGAAATATCAGGTAATGATATTCTTCTGCTGTTCTATCGATGTTTATGCGTTTTATTTGCAGCTCTTTAATAGAAGATTGAGCAAGGTGTATATCAACAAGGATATCGCTCATCTTTTCTATGCCAATCGGTGGATCCTCATTTGGAATTACAACCTCCGGGCTATGGTTACTGTAACACCCGATAAGGAATATGGAAATAACAAGGGCTAAAATATTATATTTCATCAATTACCAACTTCAGACATAAATTTAATTCGCATTAACCTGATCTCTTCTTTGGAGAATTCTTCCTCACCAAGTTCTTCTAAAGCATCCTTAATGGAGTCAGTATCGGCTTCCCCGAAATACTCAAATATTTCTTCCTGGTGATATTCATCAATAACCTCATCAATATAATAGTTCAGGTCGATCTTTGTGCCGGATGAAACGATCCTTTCTATCTCAGCCAGCAGATCATTCATACTGATACTCTTAGCCATGGCAATGTCGTCGAGAGACATTTTACGGTCAATATTTTGAATAATATGAACCTTCAGACCGGATTTATTGATCACCGATTTTACAACCATGTCATTTGGCCTGATGATCTCATTTTCTTCGACATATTGGGCAATCAGTTTCAGGAAAGGGGCTCCGTATTTTTGGGCTTTCCCGGCACCCACACCGGTTACCTGCTGGAGTTCTTCCAGTGCAACCGGGTACTGAATCGCCATATCCTCCAGGGAGGGATCCTGAAAAATAATAAATGGAGGAAGATTTTCTTTCCGGGATATTTCTTTTCTCAAATCTTTCAGCATGGTAAATAATGTTTGGTCTGCCGTGCTGGTTTTGTGTTCGCTTGAGTATATTTCGTCCTCTTCCTCTTCTTCATAATCATGATCCTGTACCAGCATGATGGAAAAAGGTTTCTTAAGAAAATCTTCACCTGCAGGACTAACCTTTAGCAAACCATAGTTTTCAATATCCTTGGTCAGCAAATGCTGAATGAGGGCCTGCCGTATTGCCGCACTCCAGAACTTGTCATTTTTATCTGATCCTTTCCCGAAAATATCAAGTTTATTGTGCTTGAAAGATTTGATGGTAGTTGTATTCTTACCGATAAGGATGTTGATGATATGCTTGACTTTATATTGCTGTTTTACAGCTAAAATCGTTTGTAACAGGGTAACGACAAACTCACTGCCTTCAAATTTGGTCTTTGGATTGAGGCAGTTATCACAAGCACCGCAGTTTTCTTTCGGATACGCTTCTCCAAAATAATGTAACAAGAGCTTGTGCCTGCATAAGGAAGATTCAGCATAGGCAACAGTCTCCTGAAGCAATTCATAAGCGATCTCCTGCTCCGCAACAGGTTTGCCTTTCATGAATTTTTCCAGTTTCAGTATATCATCATAACTGTAAAAGACAATGCAGTTGCCCTCGCCATCATCCCGGCCAGCCCTTCCTGTCTCCTGATAATAACTTTCAATGCTCTTGGGTATATCATGATGAATCACATACCTGACGTCAGGTTTGTCAATACCCATGCCAAAAGCTATGGTGGCGACAATAACATCCGTTTCTTCCATCAGAAACTTATCCTGGTTGGTTTTGCGTGTCATTGAATCCAACCCGGCATGATAGGGTAGGGCTTTAACTCCATTCACCTGCAGTGTCTCAGCCAACTCTTCAACCTTTTTCCTGCTCAGGCAATAGATGATCCCGGATTTACCTGCTTGTGATTTTACATACCTGATGATATCCCTGATGACCTCTTTGGTCTTGAGCCGGATCTCATAATATAAGTTGGGCCTGTCGAATGATGACTTGAAAACTTTAGCGTTGAGGATTTCAAGGTTTTTCTGTATGTCCTGCTGGACCTTGGGTGTAGCTGTAGCGGTTAAAGCCATGAGGGGAACATCCTGTCCGATGGTTTCTATGATAGGCCGGAGCCTGCGGTATTCCGGTCTGAAATCATGGCCCCATTCAGAAATACAATGTGCTTCATCAATAGCGTAAAAGGATATAGTGATAGATTTAAGAAATTCAATATTTTCTTCCTTGGTCAGGGATTCGGGAGCTACATACAACAACTTGGTCTTGGTTGTGACCAAATCTTCTCTTACACGATTAAGTTCAGCTTTGGATAAGGATGAATTCATCACATGGGCAATGCCCTCTTCAGTTCCAAAGTTCCTGATGGTATCAACCTGGTTCTTCATCAAAGCAATTAGCGGAGAAACAATGATGGCAGTCCCTTCCTTGATCAGGGCCGGTAATTGGTAACACATGGATTTGCCACCACCTGTGGGCATGATTACAAATGTATTCTTCCCATTGAGAACGTTCTTGATAATTGCCTCTTGATTCCCTTTGAAACTATCGAATCCAAATATCTTCTTTAAAAGTGCATGCAGCGAATATTCATCCTTTCTTGCCATACACAATCCACCTTAAATTTGAATATATTTGTAATGCGAATGAGTAATTATCAGATAATGATGCCTGCGTAAATAATAATTATACACAATGTGTAGTTTTATCTTCATGCAGCTTCACTATCCTCAATATAAAAATACGTAAATTTATCCACACAAGCAATATTTTATACAAATCATTGAAAACTTTAAAACAGATACAGCAAATTGGCCTGGAAACCATTGAAAAAGAGCTTAATGCTATTTCAGGATTAAGAAAATCGGCGGATGAAAACTTTGCACAATGTGTGCAATTGATCTGTTCATCATCCGGACGGGTAATCATTACCGGCATTGGCAAGAGTGCAAATATAGCCACAAAAATCGTTTCAACCCTTAATTCTACAGGCACTCCATCCACATTTATGCATGCGGCAGATGCTATACATGGCGATCTTGGTATCATCAGGGAGGATGATATCATTATTTGTATTTCGAAAAGCGGTGAGACACCGGAAATCAAAGTACTGGTTCCCCTCCTGAAAAGTCGAAAAAACGTATTGATTGCTATTGTGGGCAATCTTGACTCCTATCTGGCCAAACGAGCAGACTATATTATCGATTCAACAGTTGATAAAGAAGCCTGTCCCATCAACCTGGCCCCTACAGCCAGCACGACTGCCCAGTTGGTTATGGGAGATGCGCTGGCTATGGCCATACTGGAATGCAAAGGATTTTCAGCGGATGATTTTGCCAAATATCATCCTGGGGGAGCTCTCGGAAAAAAAATGTATCTCAAAGTTTCAGATTTGTATATCCGAAATGAGGTTCCGGAAGTCGATATCAACGACAATGTCAGATCCGTTATCCTGGAAATTTCTTCCAAGCGGCTGGGTGCAACAGTCGTAATGGACCATGGACACCTGGCCGGTATCATCACCGATGGCGACCTGAGGAGGATGCTGGAGAAGTATGAAAATATCGAAGGGATTACTGCACGGGATATCATGTGTGTCGACCCCAAAACGATACCTGCAGACAGCCTGGTCGTTAATGCACTGAATGTGATGAGGACAAATAATATCACACAGTTGGCAGTGATGGATAATGGTAAATATGCCGGAATTATTCACCTTCATGATATCCTGGAGGAAGGAATACTTTAAACTTAATCAAGGATTATGCGTAAACAAAAGGATGAATTCGATGTTGAATGACGTTTGTCATTGATTCATGAAGCCATTAAATCATATCCTGCGACTGACCCTGATTTTGCTTATCTGGCACCTGTCAGTTTTCATGCTTAATGCACAGGTTACCAAAATCATGGGACTGGTCATTGATGCGGAGACCAATGAACCCATACCCTTTGCACATGTCTATTTTGAGGGAAAGAAAATTGGGGTGTCAACCGATTTCAATGGTGAGTTTTCTATTGAAACCAAAGAAAAAGTAGATTCTATATTTATTTCCTGCATAGGCTATCTTACACAAGCGCAAAAGGTTTCAACGCATGTCTTCCAGTCTATAACCTTTGAACTGCAGATAGATAAGATCACTTTACAGGAAGTAATTATTGTTCCTGGAGAAAACCCGGCAGAGGTATTGCTAAGAAAAGTTATTGAAAACAAGGAGATAAATAATAAAAAGGAATTTGAAGCTTATCAATACGAGATCTATGCCAAGATACAATTTGATGCGAACAATATTCGTGACAGGCTTAAGGAAAGAAGATTTATGAAACATTTCCAGTTTGTTTTCGATTATGTCGACACTTCCACAATCAATGGAAAAGCATACCTGCCCTTATTGATTTCCGAATCTGTCTCCGATTATTATTACAGGAGTAAACCCACGGCAAGAATTGAATTTGTAAAAGCATCCCATATCTCAGGTTTTGAAAACGAAA
>JAUXCL010000223.1 GCA_030618905.1 Bacteroidales bacterium
CAATGTTCAAGGTTCAAACGAATTTGAAATTTGAACTATGAACATGACGCTATTGAACATGAATTGAGATGTTTGGCCCCATAGGGGCCGGATATCGGTAGAACAGTAAATTACAATTGGGAATCTGCGCCCTGTAGGGGCGCGATATCTTCTCAGGCCTGGTTTAGAAAAATTAGGCTATTTTCGTATTATGGAAAATTCACCTGACATGCCCCTGGATACCATCATTGAGTTGGATAATATCAATATCTTTCAAAAAGAAAGCCTTGTTCTGACCGATGTGTCTTTTACAGTTAATAAAGGGGAATTCGTATATGTGATAGGCAAGACAGGAAGTGGTAAGAGTAGCCTGCTGAAAACCATTTACGGGGAATTGCCAATCAAAAATGGTTCCCTTAAAGTGGCTGGGTACAACATGCGTAAAATCAAACCCAGGGAAATTCCATTTCTCAGAAGAAAATTAGGCATCGTTTTTCAGGATTTTCAATTACTCACCGACCGTACTGTTAACGAGAATCTTGCTTTCGTGATGAAAGCCACAGGGTGGAGAGATAAGCGGAAGATAGAAAACCGCCTCTCAGATGTGCTGGAGAAGGTTGGGCTGGGAACCAAAGGCTTCAAAATGCCCCATCAACTTTCCGGAGGGGAACAGCAACGTGTTGGTATTGCCCGTGCCCTTGTTAATGACCCGGATATCATCCTGGCCGATGAGCCTACCGGTAATCTCGACCCGGAAACATCCAAAGGCATCATGCGTTTACTTTTTGACATCAGACAAGCCGGCAGGGCAGTGTTGATGGCTACACACGATTATTCTTTGTTCCAGGATTTTAAAGCCAGGACAATGATATGTGAGGATGGTAGCTTATTGCCCCTTAAAGACGAGGTTTATTAAACGCTGGGCATTCTTCTCATTTGAATACATCTCTTTCAATGCTTCTTTTCTCCTGTCAATCTCAACTTCAGTAAACTCATGTTGAAAGAGCCGTTTCAACTGACTTTTCAAAGCCAGTACATTATCCCCAATTACACACAGTTCATCCAGCATGGTACCGTTCAGCATTTTTCGGTTAACAAGGCAGAAGCGGCCTTTGTATAAGGTGTTTAATAATTTCAATTTCAGGCCCGTAGCTTGAAAAGTAACCAGAATATTGACATGTGCTTTCCTGATCAGGTCAAACATGGTTTCATCATCAGGATTGGCGATAAGACGTATATCAGATCTCTTTTCAACCAGCTTCCGGATATGCTCAGGCGGATTCATACCTGCGATGACAAGGGGGATACCCATGTCGTTAAAGATCTCATTTGCAAGAAACTCCGCAGCGTGTGCATTTTCAGGGACTTCAATATTCCCGTGGTAAATGGCATAATCACCTTTTCCCAAAAGACAGTTCACTTCATTATTGGCATGAAAGCTGGGTAAATAGGAAACTTTGTTATGCTTGAAATGCTTTTTGAGGTAAATCGTATCTTTTTGAGATACCACAAGCATCAGGGATGAATGTTTCAACACACGTTGATAATAACGTAATTTGAAGCTGGCAAATAGAAAATAGATTTTACTCCTGATTTTTTTGTCAACCTTAAATAAGTTGTAGTAATAGCGGTGTTCAATATTGCTCTCCCTGTAAATCTTGAACCTGCCTTTCAACCTTTTGTCATCAATGTGATAACAGCTGTGCAGACCTTCAAAAAGTATGGGATATTCATCTTCAAGCAGCCTGTTGACCATACTTTTAGATTTACGGCTGGAGACAATATATGGCTTGAATGTCAGGGCTGATCTGAAGCCTACCTTACGCCTGTAGTAATGGACTTCTTCACAGTATTGGTTCAACTGCTCAGCACGGTCCCTTCCGGGATATTCAAAACAATGCAGAGTGACCCCGACCCCTTCCTTATGCAGGGCTTTGATCTTATAAAATACATCTATGACACCGCCGTAGTTGGGTGGATACGGTACATCAAAAGCGACAATATGTAAATGTTTCTCAGGCAAAATGCTGATATATTTGTATCAAGGTTTGCTCCTCTTTTTCCCAGCAAAGTGCTTCAGAAGCAAATTTAAGATTTTCTTTCCATTTTTCAAGCTTCACGGGATCTTCAAAGATCTGTGTGAGCTTATCAGCTATATGTTTTGGATCATGGTTGTCGATGCAGGTCCCAATGTCATATTCATCAATGATCTTTTTGATCTCTACAAGGGGAGAAGCAAGAATCGGTACACCCGCCTGGATATAATCAAACAACTTGTTGGGCAGGCTGTACCTGTAGTTGATATTTGTATCCTTATCAAGACTTACCCCAATATCAGCCTGTACAGTGTACTCAAATACTTTGTCCATAGGTTGTTTAGGGACAAATATCACTTTTTCTTCCAGCCCCAGGTCATTTGTCATCTGCTTAAGCTGTTTCAGGACATCTCCGGCACCAACAATTACAAAGACAGCCCCTTCAATATATTGCATTGCTTCAAGCATTTCTTCGGCACCCCGTTGGATATTGATCCCTGCACCTTGTAGTAAAATGATTCTTTTATTTTCGGGCAGGCCCAGATCTGCACGGGTTCTCTTAGTATAGACAGTTTGGGATGGCGGAACGTTGCGTACCACATGTATATCAACACCATATTCATCCCTGTAAAGTTGTGCAATAGATTCGTTAACTGTATAAACATATTTCAACTTCGGGAAGATCCGGCGTTCAATAGATTTCCAAATATGCTGAATATGTGGGCGCTTAACCAGTTCTGGTGTTTCTGTATAATACTCGTGAGTGTCATATACCAGGGGGACACCTTTAATCCTGGATGCCAGTCGGTTGGCCAGTAAAGTGTCCAGGTCATTGGATACCAGTAAATCTGTTTTTTTGAAGAGTAAGTAGACAAAAAGCCTGATATTGAAGCAGGCATAAAAAAGGGGACCTTTTTCAAACAGCAATTTCATTCTTTTGGTATTGTATACACGCGGATCAAGTGGGAGGCTATCACGTTTTTTTCTGCCCACAAGCGTGGGTTCAAAACCCATTTTGATTAAAGTTTTGCACACTTTATCAACCCGCTGCTCTGTGGAAAGGTCGTTGATTACCGAAAGAATTACCCTTTTCAATAGAGATGAATAAGAAATTCAATGCGAATTTAACATTTATCTCAAAAAGAACGTTAATTGGCTTGAATATTGCCCGATTCATCTTATTTTTATACAAAGAAAAAGGTTTATGCAAATCAGGGAAGACATTTCTTTAAAACCATATAATAGTTTCGGTATTGATGTTCGTGCAGATTTTTATGTCGAGCTTACTTCAGAGGATGAGATCTTAACATTAATTCACGGGCAACTGAAAGATCACCCGGACTTCCTTATAATGGGAGGTGGAAGCAATATGCTCTTTGTCAAGGATTACCAAGGCCTTGTGATCAGGATGGCCAACAAAGGGATAAGGGTGATTGGAGATAAGGATAAGCATGTGACGTTGCAGGTCAGCGCAGGAGAGGTTTGGGATGAACTGGTCAACTATTGCGTCCGTAACAATTTCGGGGGCCTGGAAAATCTTTCCATGATCCCCGGGTCTGCCGGAGCCGCTCCGATTCAAAACATAGGGGCTTATGGTGCAGAACTCAAAGACCATTTTAAAGCACTGGAAGCTGTTGATCTGAGCAGCGGGGAAAAAAGAAAGTTTTCC
>JAUXCL010000163.1 GCA_030618905.1 Bacteroidales bacterium
TAGAACGGGTCTTTACCGTAGTGTATGGGAACTGGCAAAACTCAAAAATAAAAAATTGATTAGCCCGGACACCCTGATAAGCAGCTTCTGGCCTGCCCGTGACAATTACCAGGGAGTTTTTGCGAATTCCATCAAAAATGCATTTCAGCATTATGATACTGTTGAATTTATGACCCACCCGGCTACTGTAAATGAAGTTAACTCCAAACTTGACAGAAAAGCAGAATACCTGTTCTGGAAAGGAGGGAAGTGGAAGGGATTGCTTGAGAAGATGGGAGTGACGTTGATCAGCTTTGATGAATTATAAATGGATATACTGTTATATTGCTATATTGTTATATTGCTAAACAACTAAACAACTCAACAGCTCAACAAACATTCACTGACAACCAACAACAACTTATAACCTATAACTTATAACTTATAACTTATAACTATTCCATCTTTCAATCCAACAAGTGAACGACCAATCCGCTTCTTAACTTCGGTTCAAACCAGGTAGTTTTCGGAGGCATGATGTTCCCGCTGTCAGCAATATCAATCAGTTGTTTCATGGATACCGGATAAAGTGCAAAGGCGACTTTCATCTCTCCGCTGTCAACCCTTTTCTCGAGCTCGCCAAGTCCTCGTATACCTCCCACAAAATCAATTCTCTTGTCCCTCCGCAGATCTTTAATGCCCAGGATATTATCCAATACATGCTGGGACAGGATCGTCACATCCAATACAGCAATTGGGTCATTGTCATCATAGGTGCCTTCCTTTGCCGTCAGCCTGTACCACAAACCATCAAGGTACATACTGAATTCATGAAGTTTCGATGGTTTATAAATATCAGAGCCTTTTTCTTCCAGTTCAAAGACCGTTTCAAGTTTAGCCAGGAACTCTTTTTTTGACAGTCCATACAGATCTTTGACAGCCCTGTTATAATCGATAATGCTAAGCTGATCATCCGGAAAATGCACGGCAAGAAAGAAATTATATTCCTCATCACCTGTGTGATTTGGATTGGCTTTCTTTTTTTCATTACCCACCAATGCAGCAGCAGCCGTCCTGTGGTGTCCATCCGCTACATAAGTAAACGGGACCTTAACAAAAAGCCCTGTGATCTCTGAAATGATGGCCTTGTCTTTGATGACCCAGAAATGATGGCCAATGTCATCATCTGCCACGAAATCATACACAGGGGTATTGTCACTGACAAATGCTGCAATGATGTCATCAATCTCCTTTACAGCAGGGTAGGAGAAGAATACGGGCTCCATGTTGGCATTGTTGATCCGCACATGTTTCATCCTGTCTTCTTCTTTATCGGGCCGGGTGAGCTCATGCTTCCTGATGATCTCGTTCATATAATCCTCAACTCCTGCGCAGCCGACAAGTCCGTATTGTGTCTTCCCGTTCATGGTCTGGGCATAGATATACAGGTAATCATCCTCATCCTGTACCAGCCAGCCTTTATCCCGGAAGGCTTTGAAATTCTCAGCGGCCTTTTCGTATACAGCCTGGGCGTGTACATCGATATCCGGAGGCAGGTCGATTTCAGGTTTGATGATATGCAGAAGGGAGTAATCATTTCCTTTTGCTTCTTTCCGTGCTTCTTCTGAGTTCAATACATCGTAAGGCCTGGATGCAAGATCTTTTGCAATATCCTCAGGAGGCCTTAGACCTTTAAATGCTTTTAATACGGCCATAGGTAATAATAATAGTTAGATTTTAGCTTAATATTTTACTTGAAATAACTTGATCTGACATGTTAAAAATCAGGGTCTTTTGTCGCGCCGGCATTATCATCAGACTCACCCGGGGCATCCCTTTTGGCACCTTTTTGTAAAGATGATATCAGGGCACCGATCATTTTCGTCATTTCCATTAACTGGGTACGGGAATGATCTTGCTGACTATCATCGAAGAATCCCATGTTGAACGTCAATGAGGTATAAACCAGACATTCCCTGATTGAGCTTTTTGCCATCTTGAGATAATAGATAAACTGGCTTTTGTTTCGTGCGGATCCTTCTGAAATATTTAATGCAATATCCCTGGCAGCGGAATTAAATTTGGGTACAAGTTGGTCTTGTTCTTGTTTCTTAATTTTTTTAGTCGCCTCATGAATCCATAGGATATAATCCATGGCTTTATGGTATATCCTTAAGTCTTCGAACCTAAAGAAAGTTGGCGTTCTGTCTGCATTTTCCATTTTGTTTGATCTTGGTTAATTAAGAATAGAGTGGTCGTCACCATCTAAATCATAGTGCAATATAATAAATTATTGATATACTTCAACTTACTAATTTACTTGATATGTATTGTCTCCTTTTTCCAGGTAATTAACAATTTGCTTCGCAGATGCAATTCCAGCGTTAATATTAGCTTCAGCAGTTTGGGCACCCATTTTCTTTGGGGTGAAGAAAAATCTGCCCGGATACTTATTTATGATCTCTTCTTTACAGTCAGGAGCAATGTCTGAGATGTATTTAAAGTCGTCCCTTGCGGCAAATATTTTTATCAGGTCATCTTCATGGATCACTTCTTTCCTGGCGGCATTCACCAATGTTGCGTTCTTTGGCATCAGTGACAATAAACTATAATTAATAGATTGTTTAGTCTGTTCATTGGCAGGTATATGCAATGAGACGTATTGACACTTGGAATACAACTCTTCCAGTGAGTCAAGAGCCATGATCCCGTCATCTTCAATCAGCTTTTGATCTATGAAGGGGTCGTAAGCATAAAGTTCCATACCAAATCCCCTGGCGATCTGTGCAACATATTTTCCAACATTGCCATAGGCATGAAGGCCCAATGTTTTATTTCTCAATTCTGTACCGGAGGTTCCATTGTACTGATTTCTGGCCAGAAATACCATCATGCCTACCACCAGCTCAGCAACAGCATTGGAATTCTGTCCGGGTGTGTTCATCACCACAATATTTTTGGCAGAGGCTGCAGCCAGGTCTACATTATCATAGCCGGCACCGGCACGTACAATGATCTTTGTTTTCTCCATGGCAGAGATGACAGCTTCATCAATAATATCACTGCGTATGATGACTGCGTCGGCATCTTTTACCGCCTGAATCAGGTCATCCTGTCCTGCATATTTTTCCAGTAATTCCATCTCATAACCTGCCAGGTCAAGGACATTTTTAATCTCTGATACCGCCATTGGGGCGAAGGGCTTTACAGTAGCTACTAATACTTTAGGCATTTTATTTTTATTTTTTCAGGGTTTCAAATTCTTGCATGGTTTCCACTAAAGTCTTCACGCTGTCAACCGGAAGCGCATTATAGGTTGATGCACGGAATCCGCCAACTGAACGGTGTCCTTTGAGTCCAACCATTCCTCTTGAAGTGACCATTTCCAGGAAGTCTTTCTCCAGGTCTTCTTTACCATCATTCATGACGAAACAGATATTCATTAATGACCTGTCGGCCGGATCCTGAACCGTACTTTTAAACAAACTGTTGCGGTCAATCTCATTATACAGCATAGCCGCTTTATCCTGATTGACTTTTTGCATGGCTTCTACACCACCCAGGTTTTTTAACCACCTCAGGGTCTGAAGTGCCGCGTAAATGGGCAAACAAGGGGGAGTATTGAACATGGACCCCTTGTCAATATGGGTCTGATAATTCAGCATTGTAGGTATTTCCCTGTCGACCTTTCCAAGGACTTCATTCTTAACAATTACAAAGGTCACACCGGCAGGGGCAAGGTTTTTCTGTGCACCACCGTAGATGATGGCGTATTTTGAAACATCAACCGGACGACTGAAGATATCGGATGACATATCCGCTACCAGTTGCACAGGTGAATCAAGATCTGTGTGGATCTCAGTTCCATAAATGGTATTATTGGTCGTGATGTGAAAATAATCTGCATCAGCCGGAATGGTATATCCTTTCGGGATATAACTGAAATTCTTATCTTCTGATGAAGCCACAACATCGACTTCTCCAAATAGTTTTGCTTCTTTAATGGCCTTTTTGGACCAGGCTCCTGTGTTAAGGTAGGCTGCCTTTTTATTCATCAAATTGAAGGGAACCATAGCAAATTGCAAACTTGCTCCACCTCCAAGGAAAACTACAGTATAACCTTCAGGGATATTCAGCAGCTCTTTAAATAAATCCTGAGCTTCTTCAATAATGGCGATGTATTCCTTACTCCTGTGTGATATCTCCATCACGGATAAGCCTATTCCATCAAGATCGAGAACAGCCTTCGCAGTGTTTTCAATGGTGTATCGGGGAAGGATAGACGGGCCAGCATAAAAATTGTGCTTTTTCATATTTTTGGGCTATTAAAATTATACCTTTAGTAGATTCAATGTGATTGCATTGATTGCACCAAAGTTATAACAATTTGAAATAATTACCAGACATTTTTCTTACAAAACAAATGTTATAAAAACAATAACGAATTTACGTCTTAAAAGCATGAACATTCATCAGAAAGCAGGGGCATTTGTGAGGCTTGGATCTTTTCTTAAAGTTTTTGGGGATATAAAAGAGTCTGAAGCACTTAAAGATCCTTTTGAAGCGGAACTATATGACAATATAAAAGCAAGTATAACAGAAGCCGGTTTTATCAATTCCTGGTTTACACAGGACAATGTTAGTTTTGCACTGGCATCTTTAAGTCAAATGCTTCAGGAAGCTTCAATAGACAGTTTTACAAAACGCTATGAGGACAAACTGTTCATTGGCCATCCGGCTAAAACGATTGCAGTGGTAATGGCCGGTAATATACCACTGGTTGGATTCCATGACTTCTTATGTGTGCTGCTATCAGGACATCATTTCAATGGCAAACTGTCATCAGATGACCCTGAGCTACTTAAAGCCATAGCCACGGCATTGATCCGGATTGAACCTGCTTTTGAAAATATGATCTCATTCACCACAGAACGGATCTCCGGTTTTGATGCAGTCATCGCCACCGGCAGCAATAACACTGCCAGGTATTTTGAATCCTACTTTGGTAAATATTCCCACATTATCCGCAAAAACAGAAACGGGCTGGCTGTGTTGACAGGGAATGAAAGCAAGGCTGCTTTGCTGGATCTGGGTGAAGACATCTTTCGATATTTTGGAATGGGTTGCCGTAATGTTTCCAAAATTTTTGTTCCTGAAGATTATGACTGGAATAAGTTCATTGATACGATGCAGGCTTATGAAGACATCATCCATCATCATAAATATAACAACAATTACACTTACAATAAGACCATTTACATCCTGAACCAGGAACCCTTTTACGATACAGGATTCTTGCTGTTGAAGGAGGATCCCGCTCTTCCCAGCCCTTTGGCAGTGCTGCATTTCGAATATTACAAAGAATTGGATGAAGTGCAAAATTTCATCACCATGCATGAGGAAGGTATCCAATGTGTCATTTCGGAAGGTCCTGGTCTTCCAAATTCAATAAAGCCCGGACAAAGCCAGCATCCGGAATTATGGGATTATGCTGATGGGGTCGATACTATGGAGTTTCTGCTGGGGCTGGGGGGTGGGTAAAAGAAAAAAAATACAAATAACTTGTATAATTAAATAAGAATATCGTATTTTTGCACTCCGAAATTTAACTGCATATAAAAATGAGAAAAGATATTCA
>JAUXCL010000230.1 GCA_030618905.1 Bacteroidales bacterium
CTCGTCA
The DNA here is from genome assembly GCA_030618905.1 of Bacteroidales bacterium. GTDB lineage: Bacteria > Bacteroidota > Bacteroidia > Bacteroidales > B18-G4 > JAUWGC01. Next base: position 8 of record JAUXCL010000230.1, read on the forward strand.
CGAAACAATTGTCCCTACCTGCTCCCCTTTAACAATACGTAAGAGATTACCAACTACGTTCATATTGAAAACAACAATCGGAATGTTATTTTCCCTGCACAGGGTAAAAGCTGTTTGATCCATAACCTTCAGGCCTTTTTCAATGGCTTCATCAAAGGATAAAACATCATATTTGGTAGCACCGGGGTCTTTTTCAGGATCTGCGGTATATACACCATCCACCCTTGTACCTTTAAAGATCGCATCAGCTTTGATTTCCAGTGCTCTCAGGGCAGATGCCGTATCTGTTGTAAAATAAGGATTACCTGTTCCACCGGAGATGATGATCACATGATCATCTTCCAGGTACTGGATGGCATAAGATCCACTCATGGATTCCGCTACAGGGTCAACAGGGATGCCGGACAATAACTTTGTCGGAATATCCAGCTTTTCCAGGTAAGCTTGTATGGCCATTCCGTTGATCACAGTCGCAAGCATACCCATATAATCACCAAGGGTACGGTCAATGCTATGATTGCTGTTTTGAATACCCCGAAAGATATTGCCTCCACCAATTACGATGCCTACCTGCAGTCCCTGGTCTACAACAGCCTTAATCTCATTGGCATATTGTTCAAGGCGATTATGGTTAAGGCCATATTGATCATCACCCATCAGGGCTTCACCACTCAGTTTTAACAGGATCCTCTTGTATTTCATATCTTTATTATTGAACGACCATCATGGATTTTACCATGACAGATTCGTTGGTTTGCAAGCGATAAAAGTACCTGCCAGCCGGTAAATCAGAAGTGTTAACCTGTAAAGCATGGCTTCCGGCTGCCTCTTGTTTATCAATCAAATGCATCAGCTCCCTGCCCAGGAAATCGATTATGGATAACCTGACTGCAGATGGCTTTGTCAATTCATATTTGATGAATGTATAATCCCGGCATGGGTTTGGATAATTCTGGTGCAGGTTAACGGTGGCAAATACCTGATCTTCAATGCCCACCCATTCATAATAAGTGAAAGTGAGGCAATAATTCACCAGTACTCCTTCGGTTCCAGCTGTATTATGAACTTTCAATATCCAGTCACCAGCCATCTCATAATCATCAAAAGTATATAAGGGCTGTTCCGGCTGATAATCACCAGCGAACGGAGGTGTACCCGTAGTGATTGATTTTTCAGCTTCATCATCAAAAACGGTATTGATATAATTCGAACCTGTTCCACCATTCCCGGCGCTAAGGGAAATTTCTGTACCATCAGGACCAACAAGATAAATGTTCAGGTCACCAACATTGCCATGACTGATGGATATCAGTACATCCAGGTCTGTGATTATCCCGGCATCGTTAACGGTGATGGTATCCAGGGTTGTATTATTTCCCAAAATAGTTTTTGGGATTGTTGAAGTACAATATTCATGAGCAATTTGATCGCCAACAAAGTAATCATACAATTCTGCCGGAGGAGTGGTCCCCGGTGGGTTCAGTCCCAGGCCACCGTATGGTAATGTAGACATCAGGTTTCCTGACGAATCCTGGACTGCAAAGTAATAGGCTACATCGGTGCCAACAGGCTGCCCGGGAATGATAAATCGAAATGTGTCATCAATGATCTCGATCGCATTCAGATAAACAAAATCTTCTTCTTCAATCTGATAATACAAGCGTGGTGCATTAGATCCGCTGGGTATTCCTAAATTCGAGCTGATAATCAGGTCAGCGACCCTGTCGCCGGTGAAATTCCCGGATGTTAATGGTTCATGATCCAGCTGAAGTGTAAGGTCCATGGCAAGGGAAGCAAAGGTTCCGACACATGCTTTTGCCATTTCCAGGAAAAAAGGCATATTCAGGTTCTGCAGGTTGTCATTCACGGTATGGTAAAAAGCATGGAAGTCGTTCCAGTCCTCGATAACCAGGATGGCCTGGTAACCATTATTCCAGAAAGGTGAATGATCACTTGCGGTGGTGGAAATGAAATTATGTGACAATAAGGGGGCATAAATATCCATTCCACTGATGAATAAGTTGGCTAAGGGCATGGAAGGGTCGTTAACGGAAATCGACATATGATAATCATCGTTAGAGTCCCATGCAATCATATCCATATTTAAAACACCAAGAATGTCGTCACCGTTCGAGCTGGCATTATTGGCATAATGGTAAGAGCCGATCAGCCCTTGTTCCTCCTCGTCAAATGCGATGAATTTAACAGTGTAATCCAGATCCATGCCAGCCAATATTCTTGCTGCTTCCAATACACCGGACGTGCCTGATCCATTATCATCGGCACCGGGCGCCACCGGCCCTGAAGGCATATCGTCGTAATGGCAACAAATAATATATTCCTTGTCAGGATATTTTGTGCCGGTTATGGTGGCAATCACATTTTCACCCTGTGAACCAAAATATTGGAATTCAGCATCCAGGCCAAAACCCTGAAACTGTTCAAGGATAAACTGCGCTGCAAGGGCATTTGAAGGATTATTTGAATGTCGTGATACAATAGTTTCAGGCTGCCCTGAGATGATGACTTCAACTTCCCCGGTCAATTGTTCTTCCCATGTTGTCAGGGTTTCAATAGTGATCAGGTTGACCAGCGAATCCACGACCGGGCTATACCCGATCTGGGCTAAAGTTAACTGAAATGGCAGGATACATAGTGCCAGTAATAGCGTTTTGTAAAGTGTCTTCATAATGATTTTGTTGTGGTTATAGTTTTAGTTGATAATCTGGCAGGCACCACGTTTCAATTCGTGTTCCACCATTTTATATTTCTTTTCAACGATTCTTCCGTCATTATACCGGACCTTAATTTTTTCGTTTCTTCCGATTTTCTTCTCCTCACGCTTAACCGGTTCGGCAGTCCTTGGACCCTGGGTATCTGAATGGGACTGTGCCAGAAGGTCTGTCCTTTCTTCTTTAAGCTTTGTATTATCAATGCCCCTGGGTGCTTTTGCTTCCTGAACGGTGCTGGGATCCTGCAATGGAAGATTGCCCCGGATCAGGAATGAAGTGATGTCTTTATTGATCTTCTGGAGCATGGTTTTAAAGAGCTCAAAGGACTCAAATTTATAAATGAGCAAAGGGTCCTTTTGTTCGTATGTGGCTGTCTGGACGGATTGTTTGAGGTCATCCATCTCCCTGAGGTGATCTTTCCATGATTCATCAATATTACCTAATGATATTGACTTTTCTATGGCCAGGTTGATCTCTTTTCCACCATTTTCACTTGCCTTCTTGAGGTTGGCAATAGCATTGATGGATTTGATCCCATCCGTGATAGGGATGGCTATATTTTCAAACTGGATGTTACGCTCAAAAACCTCCTTTATAACCGGGTAAGCCTTATCGGCAATAAGTTGTGATTTTTCGCGGTAGTTCTTATATACTTTTTCGAACAACTGCTCAACAATCTCAGCGGAGTTGAGGGCAAAGAATTCTTTCTCCGTATATGGTGATTCAATTGCCAGGGATTTCATCAGCTCCAGTTTGA
>JAUXCL010000165.1 GCA_030618905.1 Bacteroidales bacterium
CCGGATGGAACATGGCACCAGGGTGCTTACGAACTGTTGTCAGCCTATGCATCCTGGATGAAGGTCAATAGTGAGGCCATTTATGAAACCCGTGCATTAGCCCCATACAAAGAGGGTAAGGTTTGCTTTACCCAAAAGAAAGATGGCAGCATCTACGCCATTTACCTGGCAGATGAAAATGAAAGCAAACTTCCGGCAAGCATTACCCTGTCAGAAATTCCCCTTGAAAATGGCAGCAAAGTATCTCTTTTGGGTTCAAATATTCCAATAGATTGGAAAAAATTAGGATCAAGGACGATGATCGTTATCCCGGAAGCCAGCAGAAATAATACACCCTGCAAGCACGCCTGGGTTTTTAAAATTGAGAAAACCAAGTAAGATGAAGCCTTTATCCTTATTCCTGGCATTATGTTTATTAAGTATTTTGGCAATAACCCAGGAAAGTCATTACCTCCCTGGCTTTATCCATAAGATCAAGGGGCAGGACCTGGATTATCACTCCCCACACGCTGATGTTGGATTATCACTTTTAGTCAGGTCAGATGACAGCTCTGCCTATATTGAATGGAATGCACAGCCGATTTCACCTGATTATCATATGGATTATACAGAATACATCATGATGATCGGGATTGATGTAAATCCTGAAGACAGGCACCAGTTTGATTTCTACATTAACGATGAGCTCTTTTTCATCCTTGCAAATCCTGATGACACATTGCAAAATCCTGTTCTCAAGTCTTTTGACAAGGATGTACAACTTCGTTTTCACAAGTTGCTGGTAGACAAATACGGAGACCTGATGGGCTATTTTTATTTAAAGGTACCCCGTGAAAGATTTTCGGATGAAAAAGCCCTCAACATCAAAGTAAAGGGTGAGCATGCCGGTAGTATGAGCTGGTTCATGGTTTTCCAAAAAAGTATCATGTCGGGGTGCAAACTGTTTGAAGAGCAGGCTGTTGTCAAAATTGGTGACAGTGAATTTCAGCAGTTTCGATTGGACATTGTGAATCTTGATGACCCGACGCTTGCCATCATTAAAGCCGGGGAACAGGTATCTGAAGTCGAGTTGAAGAAAGGATATAACATTTCCAGGTTCAGGATTCCGAAGGTTCTTGATGTTAAGCGTATTTCTATTGAAGTAACTGTAGATGGAAAACCTATTTATGGACTTTCCACCATGATAATGCCTGTTACCCACAGGACCATTCACCTCATTCATCATTCCCATGTGGATATTGGTTATACCCATGTGCAGGAAGAGGTGCTGGAAAGACAATGGGAATGGCTCGAAATGGCAGTTGACATGGGCAGGGAAAGCCAAAAATACCCACCCGAAGCACATTTTAAGTGGAATGTGGAAGTCATGTGGGCACTGGATCAATACCTGAAAACCAAGCCTGAAGATAAAAAACAAGCATTGCTTGATGCCATCAGCAAGGGCTGGATCGAACTGGATGCTATTTATGGAAATAACCTGATGGCATTGGCCAATACTGAGGAATTGATCAGGATGACGGAAAGTGCAAGGGAAACAGCCAGATTGTGTGGTGTTAAGCTGGAATCCGCCATGATCAGTGATATTCCCGGCTGGACCTGGGGCATTGTGCCGGTACTTGCAAAGAGTGGTGTGAGATACTTTTCCCTGGGCACCAATCACGGGCACAGGATCGGGCATACTATCAGGGAATGGGGTGATAAACCATTTTACTGGGTTTCTCCTTCAGGAAACGAAAGGGTCCTGACCTGGATACATGGTACGGGATATGCATTGTTTCACACCGGTCTGGGCTATGAGAACCTCAACCGCGATCTGGCAGAAACCAAAATTCTGGAATACATTCAGCAACTCCATCTTGATGGTTATGATTATGACATCGTTCCGCTGAGGTACAATATCGGCTCCGATAATGGTCCGCCAGATAAGTACCTGTCCCAATTTGTGATGCATTGGAATGAAAAATATGTTACGCCCAAGTTGGTGATCAGTACTGTTTCAGAAGCTTTCAGCGAATTCGAAAAGAAATATGGGAATACCATTCCTGAAGTGTCGGGGGATTTCACTGCGTTCTGGGAAGATGGGGCCATCTCTTCTGCAAGGGAAACTGCCATCAACCAGCATAGTGCAGAGCGCCTGGTGCAAGCCGAAACGCTTTATGCCATGTTGCAGCCAGGCCATTATCCGCTAAGTGATTTCAGGCAGTGCTGGACGGATGTCCTGCTTTTCAACGAACATACATGGGGCTCCTGGAACAGCATCAGCGAACCCGAATCAGAATTTACACAGCATCAATGGGAGGTCAAAAAAGCTTTTTCTTTGAAGGCCGATTCGCTTAGCAAAGCTTTGCTGGATAGGGCTTTCAGTGAAAAAATATCCCGGGATGGCAACCCATCCCAAATTGAGGTCTTCAATACCTCCTCCTGGCTCCGAAGCGGCCCTGTCAGCGTAAAAAATGTCAACATCCCTGATAAACATATTCTGTTCGATGATGCCGGTGATAAAGTGGCCTGGCAAAAGCTGAGTACCGGCGAAATTGTATTTATTGCAAAATCCATACCCCCATTGGGTTCCCGGGTATTTACCATTAAGCCCGGCATGATAAAGCCATCTATTGACCTGAAGATCAAGGGAAACACACTGGAAAACGAATTTTACAAAGTCATCATCAACGAACAAAGCGGGTGTATTTCCAACCTGATTGATAAACGCAAGGAGAGGGAACTGGTAGATGCGGCGCAATACAGCGGGCTTAATGAATATTGGTATGTTGAAGGTCGTGATCCCGTGAATAAATTGTCAACTGTCAACTGTCAACTGTCAGTTAAGGACGTGGGGCCTGTAATGGTTTCTATGATCATTGAATCAAAAGCACCTGGTTGTAATAGCTTGTCGAGGGAAATCAGGCTTTATAAGGGCATCGATTATATAGAAATTATCAATACGCTGGACAAACAAAAGATCTATGAGCCTGAAGGAGTGCATTTTGCATTCCCATTCAACATCATTGAGCCTGAAGTCCGGGTTGACCTGGCATATGCTGTTTACTCACCCGAAAAGGAGCAGATCAAGGGCTGTAATAAAAACTTTTTCACCACCGAGCGATATATTGATATTTCCAATAATGCCTATGGAGTTACCGTAGTTTCCCCCGACGCTCCTATCTTTGAAGTTGGGGATATCATGAGTGATCCCATCGTTTACGGATGGACAGAATACGCCGGGCAATCGCCATTGATCTTTTCCTATATCATGAACAACTACTGGGAAACAAATTACCTTGCTGCCCAGGAAGGGCTTGCAAGTTTTCAATATGCCATCAGGTCGCATGAAGAATTTAATTCCGTAAACGCTGAAAAGTTTTCCATGGATGTCTGCCAGCCGCTGATTGGCATTCCCGTGAAGGCTTCCTCTGAAGGATTGTCATCATTGTTCTCAACCAATAATGAGCATATTCTGCTCATTGCCGCCAAACCCAGTCTTGACCTTAAGGCCTATGTGATCAGACTTTATAACCCTGGTGTTATGGCTGAAGAAGTGGTCTTATATCATCACGGAAAGAAATTGGAATCAGGGATCTTTTACAGCAACCTTAATGAAGAACAATTTAAGAGGGTCAAAGGCCCAATAAAGTTGGATGCGCAGGATTGGATTACCTTGAGGGTAAATCTTGATGCGCATTCTTCTGATTAAATATCATAGTCAACATCGATTTTGAAAACTTTTCAATTACTCCGGCAATTATGGCAACTCGGTATCCTGGTCAAAATCCATGGCTCCAAAGATGCCAGGTTCATTCAGGATCAGGCTAATGACATATTAAATTTCCATCATAAATCCCTGGATGATAAGTTTTACCAGCCTATTAAACATTATACTTCAGGCTTGCGGATCACCGGATCATGGTTTGCCACGCTGCGTGGATATCCATTATCAAAAAAAGAAATTATGGCCGGCCGGTACCTGGCTGCGATGACCCCATTGTTTGATGCATTGTTTGATGATGAGGGTTTAGGCGAAGAAAATATTCGGTTTGCCATCTCATCAGAAAACCCTGAAAATGAAAACATTATCCTCTTACACGCTTTTCGGGACAATTTGTACGATAATGTGAAAAACAAGGGGCCGATTGAACATTTTCTCGAGAAAATTATCCAGTCGCAGGTGGATAGCCTCAGGCAAAAAGAGCCAGTAATTTCCCTCGATGAAATCAGGCAGATCACCAATGATAAAGGGGGTTTTGCGCTCCTGGGCTGCCGCAGTATCCTTGACCATCCTTTAGATGAAAAAGAGCAGGAAGCAGTATACCAATTAGGGGCTCTTGTACAGCTCTGCAATGATGTTTTTGATGTATGGGAAGATACGCGAAAAGGGATCAAAACCCTGGCAGATGGCAACCCAAATTTAGCTCCTTTAAGGTCTGAATATCTGCATCTTATAAATTCCGTTTTGCGTTTTTTTGAAAGCTTGAATTACAAAAAACCGAACCTGCACAAATTCTTCATGCAAATGATGCTTATTATAGGCCGTGGACTGGTATGCATTGACTTTCTGGAAAAATCGCAGGCAGAGAATAATGGGGTTTTTGATCCCCGGAATATGCAACGTGAACAACTGATCTGCGATATGGAAAAACCCGGTAATTTTTTAAAAAGCCTGAAATACAGCCTGAATTATCAAGATTTTTTCATCAATTAACGATTAGTTTTCTGGAAATAATTTCACTCCCGGTACGCAGCTGGTAAAAATAAATTCCTGCCCTTAACTCTCCCTTTGGTAATACGACCTTGTTTAAACCGGCCCTAAGCCATTCATCTTTCAACACCATTAACTCACTGCCAGAAAGCTCATAAACTACAAGTTTAACATAATCACTCATTGGAAGATTAAATACGATGGTTGTCTGATCTTTGAATGGGTTCGGATAATTGCTCAGCCATATCTTTTCTTCCCTGGCCAATTCATGAATTTCCGTTGCTGAGGAGGTGAAATGCATTCCGTCCAACCAGATCTCAAATCCAAATTCCCATGTGTCGGCATGCACGGAAACATAAGAGATTTCATCAAGAGATACATCGCCGTGTTCTGACCTGGAATAATTTGGGCTACCGCCTCCAGCCAATGGAATGCTAACCTGTCTCCAGATTCCCATGGCATTATTCAAGACATTTGATGAGGCTCCATAGCGATAGTAACCCCCACAATTATTGCCGACCCTGACATGGTAAAACTGGAATCCGTAACCTGTATTATTTGCTGTCTTAAGCCAGAATTTCAGTGTGTCCTGCTCAGTCAGCGACCAGGAAACAATGGTATCCCCTGCAGGCCAGTACTGCAAGCCGAGGTCCCAGCCATTGCCAGTTTCACAGAAAATAGACGCTGCTCCAACCATTTTATCTGTATAATCCCAGCTTACCGATGTAGCCAGTGTTGAATCCCACCACCAGCAAGCCTCCGGGTATGCATACCATTTTGCCGGTTCCTCTGCCATATCTTCCACCAGA
>JAUXCL010000213.1 GCA_030618905.1 Bacteroidales bacterium
GTTGCGGGTTGCGGGTTGCGGGTTGCAGGTTTTTCCTAACCCATGCACAGGCGCTACGCGCCTTCGATATCTGATTCATGATATCGGATATCTGATATCTGATTTGTACTCGATTTCCGGAGTGAGGATTCGTGAATTGGTTCATGAAGTTAAAATACCGGGGTCCTACGCCATCGAAATTGATGTGAGTGATCTTGCGCCGGGAATTTATATAGTCAGATTACAAGCCGGGGAGCAAACTGGAATCCGTAAGCTTATTGTAGAATAAAACACTATTCACTTTCCTTGGTCGTAAGCTCAGGTGCAAATATATCCAGGCTATCCAGTTTTTGAACTGAAATATAATTGATAGGATAAGGATTTAGTGTATCATCCTGGTTATATTCAATGACAAGATTCTTATAATAATAGTAATGAAATTGTATGTAAGTCCTGTCTGGCTCACCAATTTTCTTCATGACCTTTTTTGGCATATCTGACATTTTAAGACCATAGGGAAGTACCAGGGATGTATCGTGGTGAATTGCCTTGAAAAATACTGATTTCAGCGTATCAGTCTCTGTGAAGAACATTTCGACGCCTCTGTATTCAAAATTATAGAAACGAGCTCCATAACCTTCGGTAAGCTGATATACCGGTCCGATATCCGACATCATGTCGATGATTTCCTGTGATGAAATGTGCTGGCCAATATATTTTAGATAGGGGTTAAGTTCGGAGTCTTCAACCTTTGTTTGCTGGTTTTCTTGATTTTGTTGCTCAGCACATGAAAACAGCAACGCAATGATTAGCAGGAATACGAGTTTTTTCATTTTCAAAAGTATTGATCGCCGCAAAAATACGAAATACTTAAAAGTACTACCCATTTGACTGCATTTAATTCAATATTTTGTTTTCAGCAACTGCTCCCCGTAAATTAACTTTTGCATTTTTTGCAAATAATGATCAGATCATTGGGATTAATTGCAAAAAACCCCAATACTTCTTATTTTGATAAGCATATCGGGATTCCTTGCAAATTTCAATTTGTGTTTTGTAATCAGCCTTTTTGATTTGCCCTCTTTTGTGCTTAACTTTAACTAAAAATTTTCGCCATGGATCTGGAAAGGGAAACCATCTTAATTATTCAGGCAGCCTTAGGGAATAAAGCTGAGCAAAATGTTTTTGAAACAGATGCCCAGATTTTCAACATTGATGGAAAAAATTTCCTTTTTACTACTGATGAATATTCCAGTGAAGACTTTTTTCGTGACGATCAACCCTACAGGCTTGGCTGGAACCTGGTTATTGCAACAATAAGCGATATCCTTGCGGCCGGCGGTGTGCCATCTTGTTATGGCCACAGCATGACTATAACAAGGTCCTGGGATCATCATTATTTAAGTGAGTTCTGTGAGGGAATCAGGGATTGTCTTGAAAGCTTTGGTACATCCTTTATAGGAGGGGATACAGGTTTTTCTGATACCTGGAAATATACCGGAATTGCACTTGGTAAAGTTTTAAGTCCCCTTACACGAAATGGTGCCAATGCCGGGGATATAATTTATATGACGGGGAGAGTGGGGGCCGGCAACCTGGAAGCTGCCCTGAAAATGTTTGGTTCAAATCCGGTATTAAAATCAGCTTTGCAAAACTCTCGCATCAAATTTCCTCACAGGCTTAAGGAATCAGGATTGATCAGGAAATATGCCACCGCATGTACCGATAGCAGTGATGGTATGCTAAAGGCCCTGATGAACATTGCAAATTGCAGTAATCTTGGTTTTGAAGCTGAATCCCTCCATTATATCAAGGAAGGCCTTATGGTCTGCAAAACTCTGAACCTTGACAAGACCTTATTATTTATGGGTGAAAGTGGTGAATATGAGTTGGCTTTTACCATCCCTGCAAGCTCAGAAAAAGATTTTCTGGATGAGGCTGAAGCAGGTGGCATATCCATCAGCAGGGTTGGTAAAATGACAGATGCTAAGGAATTTGTACTTAGGGATAATGGACAGGTGATCAATTTTTCCGGTTATGATCTCCATGCCCGGAATTACAATGATATCAGCCTGTATATTAAAGCGATCAGTGAATTTCTGGAGCAATTTCCGGGAAAAAATCCGAAGCCATGACTATACGTCCCAATATACTGATCACAGGTGCATCCGGATTTATCGGCGGACATATTGTAAGACATTTTGCAGAAAAGGACATCAATGTCTTTTGCCTGGTTCGTGAAAACAGTAAGCTGGATTTTATCAATGATCTTCCTGTGCACTTTATAGAGGGAGAAATTACGAACCTCGCTTCATTAATAGATGCCTTTAAGGGGAAGGATTTTATTATCCATACCGCCGCAAGATCAAAAGACTGGGGAAAATGGGATGCATTTTACCAGGCTAATGTAAAAGGCACCCTGAACGTTTTGAGAGCTGCCCGGGAAAATGGAATCAATAATGTGATCATCACAGGCTCCATTTCCAGCTATGGCGAGGAAAATTCAGATAAATTCAAAGATGAGAATTCACCGGAGAACCCACATTATCCGTATTTTCTCGACAGGGTATTCCCCTCAGGCATGAATTACTATCGGGATTCAAAAACGATGGCAACACTACAGTCCATGGCATATGCTGCTGAAAATCAAATAGATCTCACAGTTATTGAACCGGTATGGGTCTACGGAGAAAATGAATTCAGCAGTGGTTTCTACGAGTACTTAAAAACGGTAAAATCAGGAATGCGGATCATGCCGGGTTCCAGGAAGAATAATTTTCATGTGGTTTATGCCGGTGATCTGGCAGAAGCATATTACCGGGTATTTGAACTAAAGTTATCCGGGCTGAACAGGATCATCATCGGGAATGAATTGCCTGATAAGATGTACCGGATCTTTAATCTTTTCTGTAAGGAAGCTGGTTTGAAACAACCTGTGAGCGTGTCCAGAGCGATGATTTATCCTGTTGCCTTTCTTCTGGAACTTACTTTACATATCCTCAGTCCCAATAAGCCTGCATTGCTATCCCGCGCAAGGGTCAATATGTTTTACGATAACATCGGATACGATACGGGTAAGGCCGAACGCCTGATTCAATTTAAAGCCAACACACCTCTGGAAAAGGGCGTAAGCAAAACAGTGAACTGGTATAAACAACATCAATATCTCTGAACAATGAAATCAACAGCAATTGAAGGAGTTAAGGTGCTAAATGTTAAGCGTACGAATTTGATCATTAAATTCCGGATGGTAAAGCATTCCATTTATCTTGTTTTCAATGGAGCGCTCGAGCCCGGCAGATTTTTCAGCTATCTCCGCAGATTATTGATCTTCCTGAGTAAAATGAAAGGGAATAAATACATCAAAGTGAGCAATGGGACCAAGATCAATCTCTATGTACCCGCATTCCCGACAAAAGCATTCTTTCATGCCACACACAAAATGCTGGAGTTTGAGAAAAAGATGCCTGCAATTACTGCCCTCGTTTCCATCACCTCAGCCTGCAGGTATGATTGCGAACATTGCTACCAGAAAAGAGATAAAGGTAAGGATATAAATCTCAACCAGTTGAAAGATGCAGTGAGATACTTCCAGGATAATGGTGTTGCCTTTTTTAATCTCGAAGGGGGGGAACCTTTCCTGGTTTACCCCAGGCTTAAGGCTTTATGCGAGACTATTGATGATCGCTCAGAGATCCTTATCAATTCTACCGGTGATGGTATTACTTTCGATAGGCTTATTGAACTCAAGGAATCATGTAACCTGTTGGGTGTCATGTTCTCGCTTCATACTGATGACCCGGAGAGGCTGAACCAATTCATGAAGTCGGATCAGGCATGGCCTAACCTGGTCAATGGCATCGGGTATTGTCACAAGGCAGGTGTGTCAGTTATGTTTAATGCCTGTCTTCCCAGGGATGCCTTTTATAATGGAGGCTTTGATAAAGTGATGAGAAGAGCCAAAGAGCTGGGTGGCTCCCTGATCCAATTGATCAAACCAAAAAGTGCTGGTGGATGGCTGTTGGAAGGAGCGGATCATTTCAGTCCTGA
>JAUXCL010000235.1 GCA_030618905.1 Bacteroidales bacterium
CCTCATTGATAAATGATTCTATATCCCTGTTCCGTACATTGATGCCAATAGTTATCCTTCTTTTGGTGTTATCCCTTGAAATTTGCATGGGGCCATTCTGTATCCTGATCTCAGCCACCTGTTGCAATAAGATCAAGTCCTTAGAAGGCTTGTTGACACGAAGGTTCCTGATGCTCTGCAATTTATTCCTGCAATCTTCGCAAAGGCGAACCACCAGATCGAATCTGCGTTCACCTTCATACACAATCCCGGCTGATTCACCGGCAAATGCAATACGGATGATACGATTGATATCATTGATATTGAGTCCGTATTGAGCTATCTTATCCCGCTTATATTTGACCAATAACTGGGGCAGCCCAACAATTTGTTCTACCCCGACATCACCGGCACCTTCTATATTCTGAATAAAGGAAGCGGCGATATTGGCTTTATCATATAAAACATCAAGGTCTTCACCATAAATTTTCACCGCCACATCAGATTTAATACCAGTCATCAGTTCATTAAAACGCAACTGAATGGGTTGTGTAAATTCGAATGACACACCGGGTAAAACCGACAAGGCCGCTTTCATTTTATCGACCAGTTCCTCCCTGGTATTTGCAGAGGTCCATTCATCTTTGGGTTTCATGATGATCATAATGTCTGCATCTTCAACGGCCATTGGATCTGTAGGAACTTCAGCAGTACCGATCTTGGAAACTATTTCTTTCACTTCCGGAAACTGTTCCAGCAATATCTTTTCAGCCCTGCTGCTGCTTGCTACACTTTCACTGAGGGAAGAACCTGGAGGCAGGGTCATCTGGGCAGCCAGATCGCCTTCTTCCAGGGTAGGTATGAATTCTCCTCCCATCCGGGTAAAAAGGAAGAAGGTTATGCTAACTACAATGACCACCACCATTAAAAGCAGTCCTTTGTGATTCAAAGAGAACTCAAGCACAGGTTTGTGCGCGTTTTGCAGGAATGTAATAATGCGATCTGCAATTGTCCGCCTGTGCTTTGCATTTTTGCTCAGGAACAGTGAAGCCATCACCGGGACATAGGTCAATGAAAGTAATAAGGCCCCCAGTAAAGCAAATATTACAGTTTGTGCCATGGGTTTGAACATCTTTCCTTCAATACCGCTGAAAGCAAGGATAGGAAGGTATACGATCAGTATGATCAATACACCAAAAACAGCTGATTTACTGACCCGGGATCCGGCCTTATATATGTTGTCATCCATCTGTTGCTGATTGATTTTTTCTTTCAGGCCATTTTTATGGATCTGATAAATGATCCCTTCCACAACGATTACCGAACCATCCACGATAAGGCCAAAGTCGATGGCACCAAGGCTCATCAGGTTGGCTGAAACATGGAAAAGGTTCATCATTGAAAATGCAAAGAGCATAGACAAGGGGATCACCGAGGCCACGATTAATCCTGCACGGTAATTACCCAGCAGGAGAATCAATATAAATATCACGATCAGGCCACCTTCGATCAGGTTGGTCCTAACCGTTTTTATGGTCTTGGAGATCAGTTCAGCCCTGTTCAGATAGGCATGTATCTTGATCCCCTCAGGCAGCATTTTTTCAACATGTTTTATCCTTTCCTCAACATCTTTAATAACCTGAGCTGAATTCGCCCCTTTAAGCATTAAAGTGATCCCTCCTACAGCTTCTCCTTTTCCATCTTTGGTCATGGCTCCGAAGCGTGGAGGAGAACCGATCTTTACTTCAGCAACATCCCTTATTAAAATGGGGATTCCCTGGATATTTTTGATGACAATCTGTTCAATATCTTCTTTGTTCTCAACAATTCCCTCAGCACGAATATAATAAGCGTTGGGTCCCTTTTCGATATAGCTTCCCCCTGTATTTTGATTGTTCTCCTGCAAAGCAGCATAGATCTCCATTAAGGTCAAATCCATACCTACCAGCGTCCTGGGCTTGATCGATACCTCGTACTGCTTCAAAAATCCACCAAAGCTACTGATCTCAACAATTCCCGGAATTCCGGATAAGTGCCTTTTGACAATCCAGTCCTGAATGGTCCGGATCTCCATCGGGGTAAATTGATCTTCGTATCCTGGCTCCGGCTCCAGCACATACTGATAGATCTCACCCAATCCGGTAGTAACAGGCATCATTTCCGGTTGACCATATCCCTCGGGAATATTATTTTCCGCTATTGTTATTTGCTCGCTGACCAATTGTCTGGCCAGGTATTGATTAACTTTATCTTTGAAAACAATAGTAACTACTGACAAACCGAACCTGGAAATGGAACGGATTTCAACAACATTCTGTATATTGGCCATAGCAATTTCTACCGGATAGGTAATGAATTGCTCGATCTCCTGTGGGGCTAGCGATGGAGCAATGGTAATCACCTGAACCTGGTTGTTGGTAATATCCGGTACTGCATCGATTGGCAGAATAGTAAAATTATAAACTCCCCAGGCAATGAGTATCAGGGTTAAAATGCCAATAATCAGTTTGTTCTTTAGTGAAAATTCTATAATCCTGTTTATCATCCTGCAACTATTTTATTAATGATTCGAGGGGCTTGCGGTATTTTGCCGGATCCTTTTTAAAATCGCTGACTGATACACCTGTCACACTCTTAAATTGCGTGCTCAGGTATTGCACGTTGCTATAAGCCATCATGTAAGTGATCTCTCCGAGTTTAACATCATCAATCTTTACACCCATGTTTTCCATTTCCTGTTGGATCAAGCGGATACAGCATGTGCAGGACATGTTTTTAAGAAAAATGGTTTCTGTGATCATTGACTCCACCAGGTGCTAATTAAAAAATAATTACAAATAACTTGCGTTATTATCAAAATCAAATTTATGAAAAAATGGTTTAATATAACAGGAGGACTTGCAGTTATTGGAATTATTGCTGCTGTATTGATTTACGTGTTCGTAATCAACAAAGCCCATCCTGATTATGAACAGGAAAAAGCAGCTTATGTATTGCAAGCTGAGGAACTCTTTGATCAATATCGTTCGGGTAATACTGCTGCCAATGAAAAATATACCGGGAAGCTTATCCAAATTACCGGGACACTTCAAAAAATCGATCAGGCAGATTCGGCTGCTATTGCTATATTTGTATTTGATGAAGGCATGTTTGGTGATGAAGGGATCAGGTGTACGATGTTGCCGAAATTTACTGAGCAATGCAAAACTTATGCACTAAATACATCAATCACG
>JAUXCL010000149.1 GCA_030618905.1 Bacteroidales bacterium
GACCGATGGAGAAATCTCCTGTTGAAAGACCTGTCGGGAAAGCCTGATGGGATCAATGAAAAAGAATTCAGGGAGCTTATCGGGGGAACGAAAAAACTTGCACAGATCCTTCTGGGGATGTTTGTCCATGAAGGGATCGTTGAAAAGAAAACATTTTATATTCACATCACGGATAAGGGAAAGCAACTAATTTAATATAGGATGAAGATTTTAGATGTTATAGGTAAAAGATGCCCACTGCCATTGATTGCAACAAAAAAAGCATTGAAAGACCTGCCGGAAGGAGAGGCATTGAAGGTGATCACCGACAGTGAAACATCCAGGGACAATGTAAGCCGCTTTCTGCAGGACAACAATATTAAATCTGATTGGTCGAAGAGCGGGGATGTGTTCGAGATACTGATCAATTACCAGGAAGCCGACCTGGAAGATGCCAGGGCGGAAGATTATTGCATAAGTGATCCTCCGGCAGAACAGGGATTTGTGATTGTTTTCACCAGGAATTATCTCGGTGAAGGATCAGAGGAGCTGGGCAAGATCCTGATCAACGGCTACCTGGATACTTTGATTGCCAATGAAAAACTACCCGGGAAGATGATGTTTTTCAATTCCGGAGTGCTCATGGTGCTGAAAGACTCAGATCAGCTTGAAATGATCAGGGAGCTGGAAGATGCAGGGGTAGAGATGCTGGTTTGCGGAACCTGCCTGGAATTCTTTGATAAGACCCGTGATCTGGCTGTTGGAAGGATCTCTAATATGTATGAGATCCTGGACGGTATGATCGGTACGGCAAAGGTATTAACGGTTTAATCCTCTAAAAAACTATAATTATTCCGAAAAAATGGATTTTGACTTACTCAATACGGTAGAAGCAGGAGGCTGTTCTGTAAAACTCTCGGCAAAAGAACTCAACAAAGTCCTGGCGGATCTTCCTGCCATCAAGCATAAAAATTTGCTTGTGGATATTGACACGCATGATGATGCCGGGGTATATAAGATCTCTGATGACTATGCCCTGATACAGACCACAGATTTTTTCCCGCCGGTTTGTTCGGATGCCTATGATTTCGGCCAGGTAGCTGCCGCCAATGCCCTGAGCGATGTATATGCCATGGGGGGACAGGTGTTGACAGCCTTGAATATTGTGCTGTTTCCGGCCGACCTGCCTATGGAGCTGTTGAAAGAAATTCTGAAGGGCGGACAGGATAAGGTAGCGGAGGCCGGCGGGGTAATTGCCGGCGGACATACCATTGTCGATGACCCGGTAAAATACGGCCTTGCCGTAACGGGCTTTGTCCATCCCGGCAAGATCATAACCAATGCTGCAGCAAAGCCAGGGGACAAGCTCATCCTGACCAAGCCTTTGGGGACAGGTGTTGTTATCGCCGCAAAAAAAATAGACCTTGCGGCACCCGAAACATACCGTGCCGCTGTTGACTCGATGAAGCTGCTCAATAAAGAAGGCGCCGTGATCATGAACAAATACGGCGTGAAATGCGCTACTGATATTACCGGCTTTGGCCTGCTGGGCCATGGAATGAAAATGGCCGATGCCAGTGGAGTAACCTTCAGGATTGATGCCAAAAGCGTCCCCTCAATTCAGCAGGTTGAGGAATTGATCGAGCAGGGTTGCATCCCGGGAGCGGCCTTCAAAAACCTTGAGTTTGTTGAAAAAGCATGTTTTTTTGAAGAGGGTCTTGATTACAATTCTAAAATCCGCCTTGTCGACGCCCAAACCTCGGGGGGATTGTTGATCTGTTGCCCTGAAGAGCATAGCAGGGACATGCTAAAGGATTTGAAAGCAGGCGCTTATCCGGATGCTGCGCTCATCGGAGAGGTCATTCCAAAAGGCAAGAACCCCTTAATAGTTTTTTAGTGTCTACGGGATGGAGTCCTACGGGATGGAGTCCCTTTTTCACTCACCCCGTTTTTATGATCGCCCTGACGTTGAGCGGGTTATCGTTTTGGGTGTTGTCCTGGAGGGACTCCATCCCGTAGGATGGAGTCCCTCTTTTATTATTTTAGAACTGAAAACCAATCTTGAAAGACAGGCGTTGCAGGTGAGATCCAAAATCTTCCTGAATCAGGTCTTCTTCCTCCATCTTGAACAGTTCATTAATGTGGTACTGGTAATCCACCGACAGGACCAAATTCATGAACCTGATCCCGGTACCGGCCACTACGCCAAACTGGGGGTTTCTGAAGTCGTTTTTTTCAAAGAAAATTACGTTTGAAGAAAACATATGTGCTGTTCCAATAAAAGGACCGGCATATATCCTCCATTTAATAATGGGTTTATGGATGATCCCCATTCCCACTTTAATGGCAAGATCAAAATTGTGAAAAGGGACGACATCTTCATAGAAACCATGTTCACCAAGGTCTATTGAGAAATGACTTTGAGAACGGGTCCAGGTAAATTCCGGTTGAATATATGGGGTTTTACCATACTTGAAGAAAAAACCCAGGTTCCACCCCCATCCATGAGAGATGATGGCATTGTCAATTTTGGGAGAAGAAAACCAGGAGTAGCTGGCCCCGCCCTGGACACCTATGGCAAATAACTGACCCTTGCTTTGCTGTGACAGACCGGCAAATAAGATGATTAACCCAATAATCAGCAAAAAACGTTTAAACTTTTTCATCTTCACAACATTTCAATTAAGCAGGGAATAAATACTCTTTTCCGTCAATGGTAAATTTGTGGTCCATGAGCCGCGGCCATAGCGGCTTGCTTAAGCCTTTTTGCCACTTGTCATAATTTTTCTGCATTTCATCCAGGATGGCAGGCATTTTCTCATGTATATTGTATTGTTCAAATTTGTCCTCTTTTATATTATACACCTCAATCCAGTTATCCCTGGTACTTCGCAGGAACTTGTATTCACTGTTGCGCATGGCCTGGATGTGATCAGCGCGCCAGTAAAATACCTCGTGGGGCTTGCCCGGTTCCTTTCCTGTTATATAGGGTAACAGGTTCACACCGTCGTAAACCCGGTCGTCCGGTAAAATGCATTCAGCAGCACCCACCGAGGTCATGAATACATCCATGGAACTGACAGGGTTCTCATAAACCAGTCCTTCCGGAATATGGCCTTTCCATTTCATGATAAAAGGCACATTTACCCCTCCTTCAAACATGGTTAATTTCCCTCCTTTATAGGGCCCGTTGTCGGTGGCACCCGTATATGACGCTCCTCCATTGTCGCTAATCAAATAGATCAGGGTGTTTTCTTCAAGTCCAAGGGCTTTTAGTTTGTTCATTAAAGTTCCTATGGCATCATCCAGGGCATGTATCATCGCGTAATACACTCTTTTGCTTTCTTCCTCCGTTTCATCATAGATTTCATAATAAAATCGGGGAGCCTGAAATGGTACGTGTGGTGCATTAAACGCCAGGTAGAGGAAAAATGGTTCCGTTTTATTGCGTGCCATAAACTCAAGGCCTTCCTCCAATATAGCAAAGGTTAAATACCGGCTTTCATGAATGATCTTATTATTTTTCCTGATGGCAGAGGTTTCTTTTCTTCCAACTTTCCACTGAAATTTTGAACTGTAAGAATCCTGGATATAGTTTACCATATTCGGAGAATTTCTTTTTTTGGAATACAGGGAAAAGGCCCCGTAAAAACCATACTGGTAATCAAATCCTCTTTCATTGGGAATCTGTTTGGGAGATGCTCCCAGGTGCCACTTTCCAATGCACCCCGTTTTATAACCTCTCATCTTCAAAACTTCTCCCAGGCTTAATTCGGAAGGTGGGACACCCTGTTTCGCCATATCCCACTCAGTAGGAAACCTGGGGTCTGTATCCATCACAAAATCACCGGTGTTGACAAAGTTTTCTCCAATATAATATACCGCAAGATTGTTCGGATAAATCTCCATGGGCTGGGTTTCAAAACCATAACGAACGGGGTAACGGCCTGTCATTAATCCCGCCCTGCTTGGAGCGCATACCGGTGAATTCACATAACAATCAGCGAACCTGACACCTTCATTTGCCAATTGATCTATATGTGGTGTTTCCATGGTCGTTGAGCCATAAGCAGAAACTTCATATTTACCAAGATCGTCAACCACGATAAATAAAATATTGGGAGGACGTTCCCGGGAATGATCAGGCAATTGCTGTGCAATGAATTTCTCCTTGAATTCAATTTTTTCTTTATCAAATTTGATCTTCCATTTATTGCTGGCAGTGGTAAATGGATATGTACACTGTGCCAGGATAAATATCAAAACCTGGAATAGCAACAGGGGCCATCTGTTGAATTTCATAATATTATATTGATGAAAAATTATACTTGAAGTGCATATAAAGGTAGGTAATTTTCAGGTTTCGGTGATTATTGACTTTTGAAATAATTTCGTAAATTAGTCCTCCAAACCCTTAATTCAATGATCCGGTGCTTTCCCAATGGTACGAACAGGTCATTAAAAACAATCTTTGTTGTTTTTTTACTTTCTCAATTTGCCGGGAACCACGCGATTTCTCAGGGAACACACTACTGGACACAGAACTTTAACGAAGAGTCATCATTGCTGTCTGGCGCGGTTGTCGGCGGCGGGGCCGGTCCCAGTGCCATTTATTATAACCCGGCATCGATCGCTGAAAGCGGCCAGTCATCCCTTTCTGTGAATGCCAGCCTTTTTTCCCTGCACGCCATGACGGCCAAAAATGGCCTTGGCGAGGATATTAATCTCACTTCAACCAAGTTCAACGTACAGCCCAGGTTTATTTCTTATAATCACCTCCCCAGGAAACAACCTAAGCTTAGCCTGGAATTTGTGATATTAAACAATCAGATTTTTGAGGCAACTTTCGACAATTCGGTGAGTTACAACATAGATATATTGAAGTCGCTTCCGGGCACAGAGCGCTATATTGCTTCATTTGTATACAATAATTATTACCGGGAAGATTGGTTTGGGTTAGGAGGCTCCTGGCAAATGAATGATCATTTCTATTTCGGGGCCAGTATGTTCGTCAAAATAAAGTCTTTTAATTATGGATACCTGACCGATATTCAGGCCTATCCCCTGCAGGACACCATTGAGTCGGGAGGTACACAAATTCCATTTTATGCTGCCATCTACACTGATTACCAGTACCTTAAGTTTAATAATTATCGCCTGGTGTGGAAGTTTGGCCTGCTCTACATGAAAAATAAAATCAGCTTTGGATTTACCATTACACCGCCCTCCCTAAATGTGGCCTCTGACGGCAAGCGTGTTTCTAAAAAAAACCAGCAAAACAATATTACCAATCCGGATGGGGATGGTTTTCTACCGGATCTTTTAATCGTCGACTTCCAGCAACAAAAGGACATGTCGGTTAATTTTAAGGACCCCCTGTCAATCGCTGCCGGGATAGTTTTTAAAACAGATGACAACAAATCAGCCCTGTACACAACAATTGAATTCTTTTTCCCGGTCAATGAGTATAAAATTGTACAGGTTGATGCAAACCCGGAAGTTAGCAACATACAGACTTATAACCAGCTACCCGCGAAAGAATATTTATCCTATGCTTTCGGGAATCACTGGATCCTGAATGCAGCTATCGGATATCATTGGTACGCCAAAGATAACCTCAAATTTCTCGGTGGTTTCAGGACCGACTTCAACTATCAAAACAAGGTGGATTACCATAAATACAGTGAATATAACAAGTTCAAACAAATTGACCTGGACATCTACCATGTCACCGGAGGGGTACAGTTAACCATCAAGGGGCAGGACCTGCTTGTGGGTTTGCAGTATTCCGTGGGTTTAAAAAGAGATCAGCCACAAATTATTAACTTTTCCGATCCTGTCGAATACAATACCGTAGAACATGCCGCCCTGCAGGGAACCAGGCAAAACACCATGCGCAATGTTACCAATGAGCTGGGGGTCTTCTTTGGGGCTACCTTTAACTTTATGGGCAGCAAGGAGAGAGGTGATTAAGTGATTGAGTGATGTTTGTTAAATATAATCCTTCAGAATAAGCTTCAGCTCTTCGTAATTATTTGTAACGGGCAATTGCGGGAAGTCCCGGATCACGTTTTCTGGCGGACGGAAAAGGATGCCTACTTCGGCCTGCAATAACATGGAGGTGTCATTGTAGGAATC
>JAUXCL010000080.1 GCA_030618905.1 Bacteroidales bacterium
CCCTTTCGGGGCCTGTGCGGTGGGAAGTCTGACCGTGGGGAGAAAGGGCTTCATTCGTGCTGTCCTTTTCTTTGCTTCGTTTCTTTTGGACAATCAAAAGAAATGAAGAAGCAAAAACAAAGCGCCCGGGGCTACAATTATTCAACCCCTCCGGGGTCATTGGTAAATAACAAACGAGAAAAACCAAATTCCAAATATTTCTGATATCACATGGTACACGGTACATGGTCCATTGAACATGGAACATGGAATAGTACTACATTTAGTGTGTCAGGGCAGGTATTGAATATTCCCGGATAATTAATCAATATAACCAATATCATTCAGGTTGAATTCAATCTTTTGGTTCTGCCGGAAGTCGAATAGTGTGAGCTTCCGAAGCTCATAAAAGTTCCGCCAATAGGTCTGCAGGGCCTGGAAGTAGGATTTTTTGGCATTATCGTTATCAATCTGTGCATTATTTAATTCCAGTACATCATTTACCTTGCCGATCACATATCTTCTCTGCGTCACGTCATATCTTTTCTGGGCAACGGTATCGGATTTAGCGGCTATCAACAACTGGTTTTCCTGCATGTTAAATTGCATAACAGTCAGAAATATATTTTGTTCAAAGTCAATCCTTTCCTGCTCTACTGATGTCATTACCAATTCCTCTGAGGATTCTGCCATCTTGATATTTCCTTTTGCCACACCCCAGTCAACAATGGGTATATGCAAACCCAGTCTAATCTGCTCCTGGTCAAGCGGTTCATTATAAACCCTGGAAAACATGTCGGTGGTACCCGTCAGGCCAAAAACTGCATACAACTCGGCTTCAAAGCGGTTTGAGCGCCTGGCTAAATTCACCTGGCTTGCAGCCTCCAGCAGCTGCACTTCAAAATCCAGTGAGGTGGATGAATTTTCTTTTGCTTCCCCGATAGCGGTGGCGGCATCAACGGGAAAATGATATGTATCTGTAGGTGGGATCAATTCAATTTTCACATCATCTTTGACCCTGAGGTAAGATTTTAACCGGAAACGATTGTTCTGAAGGGCTAATTCGGAATTCTCCACAGCAGCAGTGGCCCTCAGGTAATTTAATTCGAGCTGCAATAATTCATTCTCTGCGATCTTACCCAAATTATACCTGCCCATTGCAATCATGTAGAGGGTATCATAGTTATGCATATTCTTATATGCAATCCTCTTCTCAGTTTGTGCAAGCAGGAGGTTGAAGAAATAATTCGTGGCGTTAATGGCTACCTGCTCCATATTCTCAAGGTAGACACTTTGCGACTGGGTATATTTGATGGGTTCTATCTTCCTGTCCCATTTATAGGGATTATACTTGAAGATCGGCTGGCTGTAACCAATATTGATCGGGTTTGCCAACCACGATGTCAGTGTTGTAGAGTCTGTAAAGTTATCCAATCGGGATAAGCCTGATCTCAGGAATAACTCACCACCGAGAGCCCCGACTTTTTGGTTCACGGAGAGATCAGCCGAAGCATTTGAATAGCTTTTGGCCTGGAAGGTTTCCACTCCATTCGGTAGCGTAACGATCTCAATTGACCTGTTGAAATTAGGGATTACCGCATCGATACGTAACTGTGGCAGGTAATTGGCTTTAAAAGTCCTGTATTCCCAATAAGATCTGCGGAACCTGTGCTTGGCAATCAAGGCATCCGGAGATTGCTGTTGCGCAAGATAAATTACATCGTTCAGGGATAGGATATTAATATTTTCCTGTGCGTAAACCGCTTCCACAGATAAAGTACTGATGCCAATAAATAATGACAGCAGGATATGGAAGAAAGAAATTTTAAAGGGTTTTAAGATGGCCTTTATGTTTTCCATTTTCGGGTTTTTTAGCTTTGTCAATATCTTTAATTATTCATGCCTGAGTGAAACAACGGGGTCCTGTCCGGCTGCACGTTTCGCCGGCATATAGCCGAAGGCAATGCCAATTGCAGCTGAAACACCAAATGAAACAATGATTGATAAAGGAGAGATGATCGTTAAGATACCGGTCGCCTGCATGATAATCTTAGAAAATAAAAAGCCCATCAGGATACCGATAAAACCACCTGAAATACTGATCAATGTAGCTTCTGTCAGGAACTGCATGATGATATCCTTCTTGGTGGCACCGGAAGCCATCCTGATTCCAATTTCCTTTATGCGTTCCATGACCGAGGCAAGCATGATATTCATAATGCCTATTCCTCCAACGATCAATGAGATCCCGGCAATGACCGCCAGTACTATGTTGAAAATGTCCTTGGTCCTTTGCTCCTGTTTTAGCAAAATCTCCGGAATACTGATGTCGAAGTCCTGTACATTCGAGTGCCGTCTTAATAGCATTTTTTGAACGATGTTGGAAGTGGAAACCAGAAAATCAGATTCTCTAACCTGAACCACTATTTTATCCAATTGATTGAAGTTGGTTTCATCCGATCCTGAAGAGCTCCAGAAACTGGTAACCATGCCCCCCCTGATGACTATACCACTTCCACCACCATGGATGGAATTGGCATTGACAACCGAACGGTCTTTGTAACGTAGTAAAACTGTTGCGATTGGGGCGTAGATATTGTTGTTATAATCGCTGACACCCAGATCCCTTTCTCCTCCTATATTGAACATTTGATCTTCCAGAATACCGATAACCTTGAGCCAGACATGTCCGCATTTGATGTATTTCCCAATTGGGTTTTCTTCTGCGAAAAATTTAGCTTTTATCGTAGGGCCAATTATACATACCGGACTGCCATTTCGCATGTGGTCATCATTAAAAAACATCCCTTCTTTCAGCTGGAGGGTATAAACTTTAAAGAAATCAGGAGTAACGCCATTTAGTTTAGCTGATCTGCGTTTACCACTTTTAATGATGAATGTCTCATACGTGACTTCAGGGCTGATCCTTTCCACAGTGGGAATGATTTTTCTGATGCTTTCGGCATCTTTAATGGTTAACCCGGGAGAATATTTGTTTTGCAGGCTTTTACCTTCTTCGTCAGAAGATCCCTGTACATCACCACCCGGGGTCACAGGCCTGATCACAATATTATTCACGCCCACCATTTTGATCTGCTCCAGGATCTCCTGCTTGGCACCGTTTCCTATAGCCATCATGGTTATCACAGCAGCAACACCAAAGATAATACCCAGTGTAGTTAGAAATGACCTGAACTTATAGGCCATCACGGCTTCAATAGCAATATTAAAAATGTGTAAAAATCTTTGCAGTTTCACCGATGTTAAGATTTTGGGTTATTGCTTAGGTCTCTGTTTTGACCCGGAACCTCCTGATGGCTTTTGTCCTCCTTTTTTCATCTTGCCATGACCTTGCATCTTCATTTTATCGAAATCCCCCTTTTTGTATTGATCCATCATGTTGGTGTCTTCTTCTTTTATTACCGGTTTCAGGTAATCATCTTCCCGCTTAAACTTATTTACAATAGCAGTATCCAGGTAGTTCCAGCGAAAGTCCTCAGCACCTTCAGGTGGCATCAGGTAAACTTCGTCAATATCTTCGAGACCCGCCCTGACGATTATTTCGTTTTCGTTGCTCTTACCTGTAACAATCTGTTGCCTGTAGCGGGAAGTGTAAACATAAGTTACGCTGTCATTACTCTGCACGCACTCAAGAGGTACGTAAGTAGCCGAATCGACGATGTCGGTTATAATAATATTGCTTGTTGTCATTGCAGGCCTGAGAATAGAATCATATTCCTTCACCTCTATGATAACTTCAAATACTTTTGCGTTGGAATTCCTCATTTGTTCACCAATGTTGGCTACCTCTGTGACATTCCCGGAATACTCTTTATCCGGGAAAGCATCAACACCCATCAGCACCTGCTGCTTAACTTTCACCTTGCTGATATCAATCTCATTTACATATGTTTTAGAGATCATCCTGGTCAGGTCCGGTAGTTCAGCAACAACGGGATCCCAAATACTGATTGTGGATCCAATGCTTTGTTTCTGACCATCCCAGCTACGCCGGTAAATAACCATACCTGATTTAGGTGCACGCACGGTAAACTGTCCCAGCAATTCTATCATCTGGTCATATTCATTTTGGGCTTTGTTTAAATTAGCAGATACTTCCTGCATATCAGCTTTGGCTTGTTGCTTCTTGACCAAATAATTGTTTTTAGATTGCTCATAATTTCGCTGTGTCTTATCCAGTTCGATTTTAACTTGCCGCTGCGTTGCAGGAGGTTCATAAATTGATTGATCAACAGCAATTTGCCTTTCTTCCAGGCTGTATTTCATGTTGATTAGCTCATCCCTGGCCTCTCTTAACTGGAGCGTTGTATCCAGCTCCGTTTTAATATACTGTGTTTCAAGTTGCTCGAGGTCCAGTTCTCTGTCTTTCAATACATTGCTTAGTTCTGACCTGTCCAGCTCAGCAACATATTCTCCTGAATCAACAACGGTACCATCAGGGATAATGTCTTCAATTTTGATCTGGAAAATTCTGAAGTTTCTTAAACCCCGTGGACCATAGATCTTTTCAGAGCTTTTGGCTTCTAACTCACCCGTAGTAGTAACATTTATCTGGAAAACGCCTCTTGCCACGGGAACCTTCACGGTTTCAACCTTTTTTGAACCTGAATCCAGTGAAAAAATAACGATAAAGATAACGATGACCAGAATGGTAATTCCGATATAAATTCTTCTTTTTCTTTTCATATATACGTTATTTCAGAAATTCATCAATGATCATTTCCACACTCTGGCCTTCAGCTTCCGCCTTATAATTTCTAACAATGCGATGCCTGAGAATTGGTGTTGCGACAGCATTGACATCTTCAATGTCAGGCGCATATTTCCCATTGATCACAGCATTGCATTTTGCACCAATAATTAAATATTGAGAAGCCCGCGGACCAACTCCCCATGTTAAATATTTATCAGCCCAGGGATGTGCCTCTTTCGACAATGGTCTTGTCTTAGTTGTCAGGTTTACAGCATACTGGTATACATTGTCCGGGACAGGTACTTTCCTGATAATTTTCTGGAAGAAAATGATTTCTTCACTGTCGAGGACAACTTCAATCTCCGGCATGATATCCTGTGTAGTGCTCTTTACGATATTAATTTCTTCTTCAAAAGATGGATAATCAAGCCAGATATTGAACATAAAGCGGTCCAGTTGGGCTTCCGGTAAAGGATATGTTCCTTCTTGTTCAATGGGGTTTTGTGTAGCAAGTACAAAGAAGGGCTCACTTAACTTATGGGTATTCCCGGCAACTGTGATGGCTTTCTCCTGCATGGCCTCAAGCAAAGCCGATTGAGTTTTGGGAGGCGTTCTGTTGATTTCGTCTGCAAGAATAATATTCGCAAAGACAGGCCCTTTCACAAATCTGAATTTCCGGTTTTCATCAAGGATCTCGGCGCCAATAATATCGGAGGGCATCAAATCGGGTGTAAATTGTATACGGCTATAGCTAAGACCAAGAGCCTGGGAAATAGTGTTCACAATTAAGGTCTTGGCCAATCCGGGTACCCCGACCAGCAGTCCATGCCCGCGGCTAAAAATAGAGATGATGATATACTTGATCACCTCATCCTGGCCTACGATAATTTTAGAGATCTCAGATTTCAGGGAATTATATTTTTCAACCAATGCATCAATTGCTTCTACATCGGATTTATATCGCTCAGATACCATTATCAGTAATTGTTAAATTATTAGTTGTCGGGAAACCATTCATTGTCAAATGTGCAGGAATCCTTGTACTTATCAATGATTTTGATATACGTCTTTCTGGCTTTTTTTCTGATCCAATCCCGGTAAGCCTCTACTTGTTTATCCTGCAAAGCCCAATCCTGTACCCGGCTGTAATCTTCCTCAAGGTTGGCCCTGTGCGGAAGTGTCCTGATCTTGAGATACAATAAACGAAACGCATCCTGCCCTTCCTCTGTTTGCATCTGTACCGGATTTGATATTTCTCCGACACGTAGCTTATCAATGACAAAACTTACGCTGGGTTCCAGTTGATTAGCTTCAAATTGAGTGGTGCCGGTCATAGGGTTGATCAGGAGACCGCCATTATTTTTACCCGGGTCATCAGAATACTTCATCACTGCATCATCAAAAGTGATCTCTTCGTTCCGCACCAGCCGTGCAACGGTATCCAGTTCCAGTTTGGCATTCATGAAATCTTCCGGGGCGACCTTAGGGCGCATCAGTATATGCCGTACATTAACATATTCTCCCTTCCTTTCAATCATCTGGATAATATGAAATCCGGCCTGCGTTTCCACGATCTCAGAGACCTCACCACGATCAAGCTTAAAAGCAATGGCTTCAAACTCAGGGTACAGTTCTCCACGCCCGTATAATCCAAGCTCTCCACCTTTTTTTGCCGATCCCGGATCCTCAGAATACAAAATAGCCAGGGTTGAAAAACTTTCTCCTTGCAGGATTCTTTTTCTTAAGTTTCTGAGGTTTTCCTTGACTGCCAGTTTCTGCTTAAGACTCACCGGCGGGATCTTGAGGATCTGTCCAATAGTAACCTCAGAATTGATCAGGGGCAGACTGTCTTTGGGAATAGCGCGAAAATAGGATTTGACCTCTGAAGGGGTAACGTCTACTGAGGTGTTCAGGGTTCGCTGAACCTCCTGAACCAGGAGAAGTTGTTTTACTTCTTCCCTGTATTCTTCTTTGAACTCAGGAATAGTTTTTCCATAGAATTCTTCAAAAGCCTCCTGGGATCCAATTTGTGCAATAAAATAATGTAATCGCTGGTTTATCTCCTGCTCAATCTGGCCGTCTGTGATCTCAATACTATCCAGCTCAGCCTGATTTAACAGCATCTTCTGGAACAATACGGTTTCAAGGATCTGGCATTTGCTGCTTATCTTGTCATCTTGTATCTCTCCCTGCATCTTCAATTGCAGGTATTGTTTTTCAATATCAGACTCCAGTACGATATTTTTTCCTACCACAGCCACTACCTGATCAACTAATGTTTCCTGAGCAAAAACACTTCCCGGCCAGAAGAAGCTCTGCAGAAAAAGGATTGATAACAACGTGATTATTATACTGCTGTAAGCTTTCATAAAATAAATAACAAATGTATCCTTTTTTTATTGCATGATCAGGCTGCTAATAAATCTCGAACAATTTCTTCTGAATCGCCTGGTTCATAACCCCTTCATGCATCTTCTTGATCAGCCCCGCTTTGCGTTTGTTGATGATAATTTCTTCAATGCTCTTTGCAATGTAACCTATAGGGGCTGTATTGCCTTTTTTCACATATTGCCTGACAACTAATAAATAGATATTTTCATTGTCGTCAATTTCAAAAAAACTATTTTCAATTTTAAAATCTTCCTGGTTGAAAGCATGAAATGGGAACCTTCTTCTGATTGTGGATAAAGAAAACCAGCTGTTCTCATCAAGATCATAACTCAATGCATGTTTTGGACATAGGACCTGAAGGGTATCCATGTCCGCCGGCTGATTGGAGCTCAATAGACCGCGGAAGTATATCAGCTTGTCTGATGCTTGCTCCACTTCAATAAAATCGATTTGAAAGATATCTTCTTTTGCCATGAAATTATGACGATATTTTTCATAATATTCCTCAATTTCAAATTGTTCCACTATGGTGTCCAACTCCTGCAAGATGAATTTCCTTTCATATTCATAGATGATAAGGGAGTTCCTGTATTCTTCCATCTGATGGGTAAAGTCCTTCTGCTCCCGGGTGAGGTTCTTTTCAGCTTGTTGAACAAGTAATTTTTGCTTGATCCAGTTATTGATGAAATTTTTAACAATGATCAGACTGTCCCTGGCTGAACTTCCTTCAGGTATGATTCCTTCCATATTCGATTCATACAAATAGTTATCATATACCCGCGCCAGGACATGCTCTTCCCCGTCTTCCGAAGAAGGATTACATGCTATAAGCAAAAGCAGGACAGCTATTTTTAAGTATCTCAAGGAGACTTATTATTTTATTGTTGATAAAACTTCTTCATTGACCACTACGGGGTATTTTGCCTTCAACTCTTTGATCCATTCCTTCTCCAGGTAGTTTTGATAATCTGAAGTGATCAGTCCCCTGGCTTCATCAAGGGATTTAGGTTCCGGTGCTACGACAGCATTTATATTAGCAAAGAGAGATGCCTCTCCCGAAATCGCCCTGTTTTTCTTGAATTCCGGATATTCATTGATCATGAACACCTTGCTCAGGCCCCTGGCCCATGGCAGTTGATCGATAAAATTGTTATCTCCTCTTGAATAAAGCTGCTCATTTATGAAAACCGAAGTAATGGAATCATTGTTAAACCTTGTGAGAATTTTTTCTTTGTCTGTGCCTTTCTTTACAACTTTCCTTACCTGGCTGATCTCAATGTTTTCATTGACAATACAAATTGTTGCATCAAGCCGTTCTCCCCACATGTAATCACTTTTGTGTTCAGCATGGAATGCTTCCAGGCCTGTTGTATCTTTAATTGCCCTGGACCATACCTTTTCATCAGTAAGGTTAAACAGCAATATGCCGTCATTATATTCATTCATCAGCATCCTGAAATCAGGGTGTTTTTCTTCCAGATGGCGGTCTTCGTATGCAACACATTGCTCTTCAACAAACATGTTATATTGGTCCCTGAAAAAGTCATCCAAAGGTTTCATTCCCCTGCGGCCCTGGTTTTTTTCTAAATATTTCCCAAGATCTTGCTGTGATTGTGTGAGCTCACCGAGTTCAAAAACAGGCTTGCTCATCCCATTGATCTTTTCAATAGTCCAGGCACTTTTCAGGAAGGAGGAGTCGAGTGTAGCATAAACTTCCTCTTTGGCCGAAGGATATTCTTTGAAATTGTATTCCTTCTTTATCTTATTGATGATGGATTCTTTTCCTTTCTGATACCTTGAATCTTTAACCATCCTTCTTTTGATATTCTCTTTTTCCTCTTCATAGGTCCCTGGCTTTTTTCTTTCAACAAGTTGAATGATGTGCCAGCCAAAAACAGTCAGCACAGGTTCTGAATAATCTTCTGGCTTATCAAGTTCCTTGATTGCATCGATGAAATCAGGTACCATCCTGTTTGAGCCAAACCATGGCAATACGCCCCCTTTATCAACTGTTCCCTTATCATCTGAATACGTTTTGACCAGTGCTTCGAAAGTCTCACCTCCCTCGAGTTTCAGATAAATTTCATTGATCTTCTTCTCTTTATTGATGGAGTCTTCTGCAGTAGCATCGTTGGGAAATGACAGGTATATATGTGCAACTTTTGCTCTCCCCAGGGCTTCCTGTTTGTCGTTCACTTTAATGATATGATAACCATAAGTTGTTCTTACAGGCATTGAAATGTCACCAATTTCCGTCTGGTATGACATTTCCTCAAAAGGATAGATCATGTCAAAAACTGAAAAATATCCAAGATCGCCCCCATTACCTTTTCTCGC
>JAUXCL010000091.1 GCA_030618905.1 Bacteroidales bacterium
CCGTTAAGATTGATGTAATATGGAGAATCATTTTTAATACTCCGGATTGCAGATGATTCATCCGCATAGGGCAGGAGCGTACAGTGTGGATCCTCCTTATTGATGCCGACAACAAAGGGGTTTTCCCAGTCGGGAATGGCTTCGTTTTGAGCCTTCATCAATGAACTTTGAAAGCTGATCAGCATGATCAACATACAATAAGTACTAATTTTTTTCATGTTTTTTTGCATTTATCTCAATATAAAACCTTTGTTTAGGGGATCTTCCGGGTCGAAATAAAATGTATTCCTACCGGTGATGTGTGCCGTGCCGGATATTTCAGGAATCACTGCATTATATGGGCCAAAAGATACTTGTTTTCTGACTGTCACATCCATGGTGCTTCCAAGTATGCTTTCTATGGTAATCACCTGATCTTTTCTGATCTCATCCCTGGAATAATGCAATGCTGCGCGGGCACTTACCCCGGAACCGGTTGCTGACCGGTCCATCTCACCGTTTGCGAAAATGCAAACATTGCGGCTGTGATTTGCAGGATTACTTGCTGGTTCAATGAAAATAGTTCCATACAGGAAGCTCAGATCTTCTTCAAAAGGATGACGGATATCGAATTGATCCATGATGGCCAGCTTAATTTTCCTGCCGAGAGCAATACATTTTTCGGATTCATCCTCTGTGAGCTTTAAACCTAGTTCATCTGCATCAATAAAAGCATAAAATGCTCCACCAAAAGCAATGTCAAAATTTACTTTTCCAATACCTTTAATATCAATTGTTTGATTTTTTAGCAAGGCAAATGAAGGTACATTGACAAAGGACACTTTTTCTATTTTATCTCCCTGGTAATGAGGCCTGGCGAAGATTTTGCCGGGTGGGGCATTGATAATCAGTTCAGGCTTATTTTTTGGAACCAATCCTGTTTCATAAGCCATCTTTGTTAATGCGATAATGGCATGCCCGCACATGGTACTGTATCCCTCGTTATGAAGAAAGAAAGTGCCGAAGTCAGCATCAGGAGTTACAGGATCAGTCAGGATTGCACCATACATGTCGGCATGCCCCCGGGGCTCCCACATAGTGCCTGTACGGATATGATCAAAGTGATTTTTGAAATATGCCCTCTTATCAAGGATAGTATTTCCCGGGATATCTGGTAGTCCAGCGAGGTACACCCGTAGTGGTTCACCCCCGGTATGCATCTCCAGGGTTTCAATTTTAAGCCATTCTGCTGGTGGCTGCCAGTCCCAGCCACTAAAAAGTTTGCTCATATATGCATTTCCATCATGTCGCTAAACAAAGATACATGACTTTAGAGTCCTGTATGCTCTGTTCGCCGGATAATTTCATTCTGCAGGTCTTCGCCCAGCTCATTGAAGTAATCGCTGTAACCGGCTACCCTTACGATCAGGTCTCTGTATTGTTCGGGGTGTTGTTGAGCGTTCCTGAGGGTTTCAGCGTTCACAACATTAAATTGAATATGATGGCCATTCATTTTAAAATAACTCCTGATAAGATGAACCAGGCTGTTTATCCCTTTTTCATCATTGAGGAGATGAGGGGTAAACTTCTGGTTCAGCAGGGTACCTCCTGTTTTGATATGGTCGATCTTTGCTGCAGATTTCAGCACTGCCGTTGGCCCTTTAGTATCAGCCCCCTGTACCGGAGATATACCCTCAGATAGTGGTGTGCCTGCTTTTCTGCCGTCAGGCATGGCACCAATTACACTGCCAAAATAAACATGGCTGGTTGTGGGCAGTAGATTAATCCTGAAAACACCACCTCTGAATGAAGGCCTGCCATCGACAGCATCATAGAAAATATCGAATATTTTTACGGCTTGTTCATCAGCATAGTCATCATCATTGCCGTATTTGGGTGTGTTGAAGATGAGCTGTTTGCGCAGTTCGTCGTGTCCATTAAAATCAGCCTTTAATGCAGCTGTCAAATCAGGCATACTTACATTTTTCTGATCGAAAACATGATATTTTACAGCTGTCAGATTATCGGTCAGGCTCCCCAGGCCGACACCCTGTATGTATGAAGTGTTATACCGTGCACCTCCTGCGTTGTAGTCTTTTCCATTTGCAATACAATCGTCGATCAGCAATGACATGAATGGGACCGGCATCTCTTCGGCATAGAGCTTTTCAATTGTGTTATTCCCTTTGATCTTGATATCAATGAAATAATTCAATTGCTTTCTGAGTGCTGCCATTAATTCATCAAATGTTTTGAAAGAATCAGGATCACCTGTTTCAAGACCGACCATTTTGGCAGTCCGTTGATCATAGCCATTGTTCAAAGTTATTTCAAACACTTTGGTCAGGTTGAAGTAGCCGGTCAGGAAATAACTTTCTGTTCCGAAGGCACCGCTTTCAACACAGCCACTGGCCCCACCATTCCTGGCGTCCTCAATTGATTTCCCCTGACGGGTAAGTTCCCGGATGATGGCATCAGTGTTGAAGATAGAAGGTTGGCCAAAGCCTGTACTGACAATCTTTAATGCCCGTTGAATAAAATCGTCCGGGTTTTTACGACTGAGCTGAACCATGGATGAAGGCTGCAGGATCCGCATTTCTTCAATAACATCGAGGATGAGGTAACTTAATTCATTCACGGCATTGGAGCCATCCTCTTTAAGGCCCCCGACATTGATCAGGGCGAAATCTGTATAGGTATTGCTTTCTTTTGCAGTCACGCCGATCTTTGGAGGTGCAGGATGATTGTTGAATTTGATCCAGAAGGATTGCAGTATCTCCATGGCTTTTTCTTTTGTGAGACTACCGTCCGCCAACCCGGCTTGATAGAACGGAAACAAGTGCTGGTCCAGCCTGCCGGGATTAAATGAATCCCATGGATTGAGTTCTGTGATTACACCCACATGGACAAACCAGTAATATTGAAGCGCTTCATGGAAAGTCTCCGGGGCATGGGCAGGCACCTTGCGGCAGATGGCAGCCAGCTTTAGTAGCTCATCTTTCTGTTCTCCATCCTCATTTTGTGCCATACGCTTGAGCTCCTCAGCATACCTTGCAGCGAAGCTGATCAAAGCATCTGCGGCAATGTCCATGGCTTTCAGTTCTTCAGTTCTTGAGAGGGAGTCAGGATCATTTTGATCAATTTTAGATAATTCTAACTGAATTTCGTTTTTCAGATCGAGAAATCCTTTTTTGTAAATCTTATCCCCCAAAACCGTATGTCCCGGCGCCCTTTGTTCCTGGAATTCAGTAAAAACACCGGCTTCATAGGCAGTTATCCATTCTTTATCCATCGCGTTAAATATCTTATCACGTTGGGTTCTGCCTTTCCAGAAAGGGATGATCTCATTCTGGTATGTTTTTCGGGTTTTATCATCGGACCTAAAAGAAACTTTGGGCCGCTCATCAAGTATTTCGAGATCCTTGATTGAGTGTAGACAAATTTCGGGATATGTTGGGGTTGCTTTAGGTGCCGGCCCTCGTTCCCCAACGATCAGTTCGCCTTTTTGGATGTAAATGGATTTGTTCTCAAGGATATATTTAAACGCCAAAGCCCTTTGAACCGGAATTGAAACATCTTTAGCCTGCTCACTTTTATAAAAAGCTGTAATCAGCTGTGCACGCTCTGCCGAAATGCGGTTCACCGCATTTAAGCTTTTTTCCCGAAGTTCTTTTATTCTTGTATTCATCATTATTTGTCTAAACACTTAATACCTGATACCTAATACTTAATACTCAATACTCAATACTATTCACCCTCCAATTCCAACAGAATATCCGCTACTTTCAAAATACTGTTTAATATCATTCATCCTCTCATCCGACACTTTATATAAATGCCCCAGATCATATTTCCTGCCCAACTGTTCATATTTATTCCTCGCCATGCCGTGATATGGAAGAAGGTCAATTTGTTGCAATTTCCTCTCTTTCATATAAGCGGCAATTTTTGAAATATTATCTTGTACATCTGTAATCCCCGGGATGACCGGAAACCGGATAATCACCTCTTTGCCCGCATCAATGATCAAGTCAAGGTTTTTCAACGACAATTGATTACTAACCCCTGAATACTTAAGGTGGATGGCATCATCCATCAACTTGATATCATACAGAAAGAGATCTGTCAGGCCAATAATATCCTTGAGTACATGGCCATTTGAATGTCCGCTTGTGTCAAGGGTCGTATGGTAGCCTTCCTTCTTGCATTGCTTCAGTATTTCTAAAAGAAAATCCGCTTGTGCAAGGGGTTCCCCTCCGGAAAAGGTGACACCACCGTCAGACTCCTGGTAAAAGATCTTGTCTTTGTTGATCTCCTTCATCACTTCCTGCGTGCTCATGTACTTGCCAACCGTTTCTTTCTCCTGGTAATGTTGTCCATCAAATTTTCTTTCCCTGAGCATTTCCTCTGGTTCAGAGTTCTGACTTTCAGGGTTATGACACCAAAGACAAGCCATGGGACAACCTTTCAGGAAGATGGTCGTGCGGATACCTGGTCCGTCATGGATTGCATAATGCTTTATGTCAAAAACTAGTCCTTTCATGGAAAAAGAATTACCTTGGAAAATATAAAGAGAATGGATAATCCTGCAGTGGTTCAATGGATAATTAATAGATCCAGCATTCGTAAAGACCTTTGCCGAACTTATGATAGAGGTTCATATGCAGGTTCCTGATAAACATAGGGATATGTTTGTACAAAGATACAAATAAAGCGTCAGTGAAGCAAGATTAAATTGCTTCTAATCACTTCTGTTCACTGTTCACTGTTCACTGTTCACTGATTTTTATCTTTGTAGTACGAAACATACCATAGGAACATTGATAATCCCATTTTGAAAGATCAGGAATTATGAATCAGGATCATTGTTATAAATTTGTTTCAGATAGAGATTTTTAGTATTTTTAATTGGCCTCTAAGCAAACCAATCTACAAATGCTTGCTATGGTGCGGACATTTATAATTGCCATCGCATTGCTGTTCAGTACTTTTACGCTATCAGCCGGCAATCAAAACCAGATCGACAGTCTGACCAATCTTCTCAAAGAGGATCTAAGTGATTCTACAAGATATGAGGTATTGGTTTCCCTGTGTCAATATTTGTATGATTATGACCTGACCCATTCACTCGAATATGGTGATATGGCATACGAGTTTGCAAAGGAGAAAGGATTTGTGCCGAAAATCAAATTCCTGAAACTACTGGTCTACCTGAATGATCACAGCGGGCGATATCAAAAATCAATCCTTTACCTGGAGGATATCATTAATATCTTATCCGGGCGTAATCAAAAAGAAGACAGGATCAGCCTGATGAATTATAAAGGTTGGCTGAACATGAGGAGAGAAGAGTATTCAGCAGCCATTGAAATATTTCAAAAGGGGATTAGCTATGCAGAGGAAAATGGGGAGATGGACGATGTGTTAAAGTTTTATTATAACCTGGCAAAAGCATATGAGCGAATAGGTTTGGAAGATCAGGAGGTTCATTATTATAATAAATACCTGGATAATGTTGACTGGGAGAAAAGATCCCGGTACGTATCCATGATCCACATAAGATTGGGGGATATTAAAAGGTTGAAGGGTTCATATACTGAAGCGCTGGGTTATTATTTCAGGTCTTTGGAATTGGCAGAAGAGTCGGCCGATTCATCACAAATGATCATGGTCCTGAATAAGATTGCATGGAACTATTATGAAATGGATGATCTTGATCTGGCCCTGGATTATTACCATGAGAATATCAGGATCTCTGTTCCCCTTCATAGTCAAAACTACCTGACAAATTGCTATGGGAATTTAGGCAATATATACCGTGATTGGGAAGAATATGATTCATCCATGATCTATTACAACAAGAGTATTGAAATATCTGAAGAAATAGATGATTATTTTAACCTGGCCTGGGTTTATGAAGACCTCAGTAAATTATATGCCAGGCAGGGTGATTATGAGAAAGCTTATGAGACATTTCAATTGCATGCCCACTATAATGATACCATGATTACGGATGAATATCGCAGACGCTTGCTTGAGGAGCAGACAAAATTTGAATCCGGCAAAAGGGAGCAGGAACTGGAAATCCTTAAGATCAGGTTGCAGCGAAACCGTTTCCTTTTATTTGGCTTATTGGGTGGGACTTTACTGATCCTTATTATTACTGCTTTGTTCCTGATCCAGGGACGACTTAAAGCCAGGCAACGGATCGAAGATATGAACCTCACGATATCAGAGCTGACCCAGAAAAACCTCAGGCAACAAATGAATCCACACTTCATTTTTAATACACTGAATTCAATCCAGTACTATGTCTTTAAAAACGATAAAATATCCTCAAATAATTATATGACCAAGTTTGCCAAACTGATCAGGATGACGCTGGAGAATTCTAGATTTACTTCTATTCCTATTAAGGAAGAGATTGAAGCACTCAGCTTGTACCTGGAATTGGAATCACTGAGATTTAAAGGCAAATTTGACTGGGAGATCAATGTGGATGAAGAAATTGACACCTTACTTTATAAAATGCCCACCATGCTCATCCAGCCTTTTGTCGAAAATTCCATTGGCCATGGATTGATGCATAAAGAGGGCAAAGGACATGTATCTGTCGACCTGAAACTTGATGATGAAGTCATTTTATGTACTATTGAGGATAATGGCATAGGGCGTGATCGGGCCCGGGCCATTAAAAAGCAAAAAGAGGAATCTCATAATTCACTGGGAACTACGATCACAGAATCCAGGATCAGGTTGGTAAATTCATTGTACGGACAAAATATGAAGGTGATTTATACAGATTTGAAAGATGAAAATGGAAACCCGCTTGGAACCAGGGTGCAAATTTCCGTTCCAGTGATGGGGTAAAATAAAAATTAAAGATATGCTACGAACCATTATTGTTGATGATGAATCAGATGCGGTAAAATTTATTGAATCCATCATAGCAGAATATTGTCCTAATATTGAGATTGTTGGGACTGCAAATTCTGCCAGGGAAGGAGTTAAACTGATCAATGAGAAAGAACCCGACCTGGTATTTTTGGATGTTGAAATGCCTCACGGAAGTGGATTTGACTTATTGTCCAATTTCCCGCAAAAGAATTTTGATGTGATCTTCATAACCGCTTTCAATCATTATGCTATTAAAGCCATTAAATTCAGTGCGGTAGATTATATTCTCAAACCCATCAATATTAATGAGTTTGTGGAAGCTGTGAAGAAAGTTGAAGCAGCAAGGCAAAAAAATAAAACTTCAAACTTTTCATTAGATGCTTTGCTGGAGAACCTGCGTTCTTCTTTGCCATCCAAGCTTGCTATTCCCACTTCCGATGGCATGGAGTATCTGAATACCAATGAGATTATCCGTGTGGAAGCCGACCGAAGTTATTCCTGGTTTTTTCTTACTGAAAATAGAAAATATCTGGTATCCAGAAACCTTAAAGAATACCAGGAATTACTGAGCGACCGCAACTTCTTCCGGACACACAATTCACATTTGATCAACCTGGAATTTGTAAAGAAATATATCAGGCAGGAGGGGGGCTATGTGCTGATGACTAATGGATCCAATGTTCCCATTTCACGCAGCAAGAAGGAGCTTTTTTTGAAACAAATGGCCAGGTTGTCACGCTAGTGGTCATCAGTTATTCCATCATCTATAATGATTGACTTTACCTGCAATTCTTTTCCCTGGATGATGTCTGTTTTAAAATCCCCGCACTTTTCACAAACCATAAAATAATCACTGGTTTGAAACTGGTGATGACAGCTAAAGCATTCTGCTATCCCTCCTATATCCTGAATAATTAGTGATGCCCCCTCAGCAATTGTTTGTTTGGTAACCATATCCCAGGCGAACAGAAGGGCTTCCTTCTCAATGCCTGAGAGTTCTCCAACATCCAATTTTACAACTGTGACCTTTTCAGCTTTTGCTTTTTCAGCTTCAGCGACAACGATTTCAACGATATTTTGTGCTACTGAGACCTCGTGCATTATAATCCTTTTTGAAAAGTTTCAAACTGCCATTCACACAATTGCCTGAATCGGTTGACTACATTATTGGTTACCCTGTTGTGGATGCCTTCCCAGGTTTTATTGACGAGATTCCAGTTCGACCAGGATTCCTTACCATAGAAATTAAATCCTACCATCATGAATAACTGCGCCATTTCAGTTTCACCCCGTTCAGGAATTGATGACCTGACATACATTGCAAAAACTCCGATAGGATAACCACCACTGCAATCATACAGGAGATAGCGGGCATTATCTCCATCAAAGGGCACAGGTATACGCTGGAAAGACCTTGCACTCAGGTTAAATAAACGGAGCAAGCGAAATCCTGGTTTCCCATTGCTGAGCAACACCGGTACTTTGAACCTGCCAAACAGGGATATTTGTATATCCTCAAGTCTGTTGTCCTGAAGGTTAACCTTAGCGATGTGGTTGGGCCACCATCTTGAATCACCGTTCCATTTGAGCAATTCCTCAAAAATATAACTTGGTGGTGCTTCAATGCCAATCCTGTGGATGTTAAGCATCTTGTATTTGTCGACCCCGAGCCCCGTACGCTGCAGGATAAGCTTGGTGTACATTTTTTTATCTTCTTCCGTATCAAAGCTGATCCGGGTATTGATTTCAGGCTTATTCAGGAAGAAATATTTGATGTCTGAAAAGATGTTCTTGCTTTTTGTAGGGGGTTTTTTCAA
>JAUXCL010000058.1 GCA_030618905.1 Bacteroidales bacterium
ATGTCCCTGGTCGCATCCGAAAGCGAATACCTCTTCTCCGCCGTCAGGTCAATTCGGGTAAATACGTAAGAACCAATCACATTCAACATGACAATGATCACGATTCCCAGAATAAGCTGAAGAATGCTTGTTTGTCTAATATGTTTTTTACGTCCGGGCAAGGGTTGTTATATTGCTATATTGCTATATTGTTATATTGTCGTTTCAGTTCACCGTTCACTCGCCAGCTATTCCCACTTCCTGCTGGCCAACGAGAATTTAGTCAGCAGAATAAAAAAAGCTATCACACTCAAAAAATATATTAGGTCTCTGGTATCAACTACACCACGACTGATTGAGGCATAGTGTGAGCTGATCCCCAGCGATCTGATTAACAGGTCAAAATTTCCAAATAAGTCCAATGACCAGATGAACTCAAAACCCATATATACGAAGCCACTCATGGCCACGGCGATGATAAAGGAAATGATCTGGTTATCGGTAATGGATGATGAAAAAAGGCCAATGGACACGAAGACAGCACCAAGCAGCAATAAGCCTATATAACTGCCCCACATGGCACCCTGGTCAATATTTCCGGGTGGCAGACCCAGGCGATATACCGAATAATAATAAATCAATGTCGGGACCAGGGAAAAAACCACCAGCACTACGCCAGCCAGGAACTTGGCCAGGATTATCTGCATATCTGTCAGGGGTTGGGTCAGGAGAAGTTCAATCGTTCCGGATTTCTTTTCTTCGGCAAACATACGCATGGTGATGGCCGGTATCAGGAAGAGAAAGACAAAGGGAGCCAGTGTAAAAAGGCCGTCAATATTAGCATACCCAAAAGTCAGGATATTGGAATCCAATGGAAAAACCCATAAAAACAAGCCTATCGTCAACAGAAAAACCGTAATGACGATATACCCCATCAATGAGCTGAGGAAGGATCTTATTTCTTTCTTTAGTAATGGAAACATCTAAATACTAACTACTCAATACTAGTTTCTATTGTTCAAATTCAATTCTAACCGAATCATCCATATACAAGCCAAGCAGGCTGCTGGCAGTGCCATTGTTCATGGCAATTTCCAGATGACCGGTGGTGCCGAACAGGGCCAGGATCTCGCCTACCGGAACCTCAGAATAGGAATCGCTGATCTTGCTGATCTGCCCTCCCCTGAACATGATCCGGAATTTTCGGCCATTTTTTGATTTGTCGAATAAGGTGCGGGTGATATTGGTGATCACATTTTCATAATTGTCGACATAAATCACCATGCCTTTGATCAGGTCTTTTTCAATCACCGGCTTGAACAGGATCTTTTCCGTCAACTTTTCACGTACATTGCCAAGCTCTTCGATCTTCTTGCCTGAGGCCAGGTGAATGGCAGCTTTCACGAAACGGTCGCGGCTTGAAAAAGTAAACAGGTCGCTGTCCTGTACAATATCCAATTCAATGATCTTTTCAGGGTCCTCATCAAAAATCAGTGCAAAGATCCCATTGTCACTTCCAATAAAATATTGCCCGTCAACCTGCACCGCCACATGGGGATAGATGTCTGATTCTTCCGTATTGATACCAATGATATGTACAGTTCCCCTGGGAAAGCTGGGATATGAATTCCTGACAATGAATGCGGCTTCTTTGATGTTGAATTGAGGAACATTATGGGAGATGTCGATGATGGTAGCTTTAGGCATCTGGCTGAGGATGGTTCCCCTCACTGACCCGGCATAGTGATCTTTTAAGCCCCAATCGCTTGTTAATGTGATAACCCCCATATTTTTTCCAAAACTTCTTTACCTGAGATGCATGACAATTGAACCGTATGACGGCCGTTATCAAAAGTAGTAAATATAATTCTACCAATGATAATTTTTCATAATTTTGAAATAGTCTCAATCATCAAATTTTAGATAAGCAAGATCAATATATGGGTGAACGCATAATCAACCTCGAAACATACAGTCCGCTTGAAATCTACGGTGTCAATGATGCCAACCTGAGCACCATCAAACAAACCTTTCCAAAATTAAAGATCATCGCCAGAGGGGATGTCCTGAAGGTCATCGGAGATGATAAGTACCTCGACCTGTTTGAGGAAAGATTCAAACTCCTGTTGCACAACTATGATCGTTTTGGGAAGATCACTGAGAATGACATCCACCAGATCATGGATACGGAAAATGCCAATTTCAAAGAAGAAAAAAGCAGCAGCAAGGATGCCGATATCCTGGTGCATGGCCGGGATGGCCTTTTGATCAAAGCCAGGACGGTCAACCAGCGAAAAATGGCCAAAAGTTCGCAAAAAAATGACATGCTCATTGCCATAGGACCTGCCGGTACCGGAAAAACGTATACGGCTGTTGCCCTTGCCGTCAGGGCACTCAAAAACAAGGAGGTGAAGCGCATCATCCTGACCAGGCCGGCAGTTGAAGCAGGCGAAAACCTGGGTTTCCTGCCCGGGGACCTCAAGGACAAGCTGGATCCCTATTTGCAGCCACTCTATGATGCCTTGCGGGATATGCTGCCGACCCAACGCCTCCTGTCTTACCTGGAGGATGGGACCATTGAAGTTGCCCCCCTGGCCTTCATGCGTGGCCGTACGCTTGATCATGCTTTTGCGATCCTGGATGAAGCCCAGAATACCACGCCTAACCAACTAAAAATGTTCCTGACCCGGATGGGACGGTCTGCCAAATTCATCGTAACCGGCGACATCACCCAGGTCGACCTGCCCCATAAGCAAGAATCGGGGCTGATCCACGCAAACAGGATCCTGAAAGGCACTCCGGGCATCGACTTTGTATACCTTGACGATCGGGATATCATACGGCATAAGCTTGTGACTGTTATATTGAAGGCGTATAATAATCAGAAAGAGGACTAAATCATGTTCCATGTTCAAAGTTCAAGGTTCAAGGTAGTTTGAAATTTGAACCTTGAACACGACGCTATGGAACATGAAAATAATCCTTATTTTTGTGCAATTCAAATTTTAGTAGAAGATGAACGAAGCGCTTGTTAAAACAAATTTCAATTTTCCCGGCCAGAAGAGTTTATACAAAGGCAAAGTTCGGGATGTTTACAATATCAAAGATGAACTGCTGGTGATGGTCGTTTCCGACCGGATATCGGCATTTGATGTGGTCCTGCCCCGAGGGATACCCTTTAAGGGACAGGTGCTGAACCA
Source organism: Bacteroidales bacterium (assembly GCA_030618905.1). Lineage (GTDB taxonomy): Bacteria > Bacteroidota > Bacteroidia > Bacteroidales > B18-G4 > JAUWGC01. Next base: position 3,180 of record JAUXCL010000058.1, read on the forward strand.
GATAGCCGAAAAGTTCCTGGATGCTACACAGGATATCGTGCCCAACTGGAAAATCGCCACCCCCGATCCTATGGTCATGGTAGGCAAATATTGTGATCCTTACCCGGTGGAGATGATCATCCGTGGGTACCTGACAGGCAGTTCATGGAGAACATATAAAAAAGGTGCGAGGGAGATCTGTGGAGTGCCGGTTCCGGATGGGATGATAGAACATGAGCGCTTTGCTGAAGCCATCGTTACCCCAACCACTAAAGCCACCGAGGGACATGATGAAGACATCTCCAGGGAAGAGATCATCCGCCAGGGCCTGGTCGCCGAAGGGGAATACAATGAGCTGGATATGTATACCAGGAAACTTTTCCAACGGGGTTCTGAAATAGCTGAGGAGAAAGGACTGATCCTGGTTGACACCAAATATGAATTTGGCAGGGTTGGAAATCAGATATACCTCATCGACGAGATACACACACCCGATTCTTCCAGGTATTTCTACCAAGAGGGCTATGAAGAAAGGCAGGCAAATGGAGAAGCCCAACGACAACTTTCCAAGGAGTTTGTCAGGGAATGGCTTATGAAACATGGGTTCCAGGGACAACAAGGGCAGGCTGCACCTGAAATGTCGGATGAGTTTGTCCACTCTGTTTCTGAACGCTATATCGAACTGTACGAAAGCATCACCGGGGAGAATTTCCTGAAAGCTGACCTTTATAATGTTACTGACCGGGTTGAACACAATATCAACGAGTTCTTGAAACAATATTTCTCCTAATTCACAGCTGAAAATTATGTCCATTGATATCCCTTTCAGTCCACCGAGAATGGATCAAAAGATCATTGATGAAGTGATCGACACCTTGAAATCCGGATGGATTACCACCGGACCCAAGACCAAATTATTCGAGAAAAGGCTTACAGCCTATGCCGGCCACAAAGCCACACTCTGTACCAGCTCTGGCTCGGCCGGACTGGAACTGATGCTGAAATGGTTTGGTGTGGGCGAAGGGGATGAAGTGATCGTACCTGCATACACTTATTCTGCCACCGCCAACGTGGTTGTCCACTCCGGCGCCAAACCAGTTATGGTTGATGTCAATGACGATTTTAATATTGCTGTTGATGGCATCAAAAAAGCAATCACTACCAGGACCAAGGTGATCATACCGGTCGACCTGGCAGGCTTTCCCTGTGATTATGATGCGATCAATGCGCTGGTCAATGATGCATCTGTTGCAGCACTGTTCAAACCTGCAACAGCGGAACAACAAGAGCTTGGAAGGATCCTGGTTCTGGCAGACGCTGCACATTCAATCGGTGCTCACTATAAGGGCAGACGCAGTGGTAATCTTACAGATATTAGCGTATTCTCTTTTCATGCAGTTAAAAATATGACAACCGCTGAAGGAGGTGCCGTATGCCTTAATCTCCCAGATCCATTCGACAACGAACAAACATACAGGGATCTTTGCATTAAAGCATTGCATGGGCAGACCAAAGATGCACTGACCAAAACACAAATCGGCAACTGGCAATATGATGTGCTTGAAGCCGGCTATAAATACAATATGACGGACATCCAGGCTTCCATGGGGCTGGTGGAACTGGAAAGGTATGACAGGGATATGCTGCAGAGACGGAAAGAAATTTTTGATCATTATACCAAAGCTTTTTCCGCCTACCCATGGGCACAGCTGCCGGCATATGAAACTGCAGATAAAACATCATCATACCATGTGTACCTGTTGCGCATCCATCATATTGATGAAGAAACCCGCAACCGGATCATGCAATCTATATTTTCCCGGGGCGTAGCCGTCAATGTGCATTTTATACCGCTCCCAATGCTGAGCTATTATAAAAACAAGGCCTATCGCATAGAAGATTACCCCATTGCTTACGATAATTTTTCCAGGGAAATTTCCCTGCCAGTCTATTATGACCTGGACGAGGAAAAGGTAAAAAGGGTGATTAAAGCTGTAGTCGGGTCTGTTGAAGAAAACATGAGCTAATGCTGAAAAGACTTTTCGATATCATCTTTTCCTTCTTTGGACTGACCCTGCTCCTGCCATTGTTCATCGTATTGATCATCTGGGTTTTCATGGATTCAAGAGGCGGAGCTTTTTATAAGCAGATCAGGGTTGGCAGGAACAATAAGGATTTTAATTTGCATAAATTCCGGACCATGGTCCTGGAATCCGACCAGCAGGGCCTGCTGACTATCGGAGAGACAGACAAGCGGATTACCGGTACCGGAAAATTTCTCCGTAAGTACAAGCTGGATGAACTGCCGCAACTATTCAATATCCTGATTGGAGAGATGAGTTTCATTGGCCCGCGCCCCGAAGTGCGCAAATATGTTGATCTTTATACACCTGAACAACAAGCAGTTTTAGAAGTCAGGCCCGGGCTTACAGATTATGCATCAATAGCGTTTATAGATGAAAATAAGCTGCTGGGAGAAAGCCAGGATCCTGAAAAAACGTATATCGAGGAAATCATGCCGGCCAAACTGGCATTGAACCAAAAATACATACAGGAGCAAAGCCTGGGTACCGATATTAAGATTCTCAGGAAAACGATCCGGGGTATATTCTTCTAAATTAGGGTTCTTTAGTATCCATTGCCTCCAGCAAGACCTTCAACTCTTCCATCTTTTCTTTGTTTCCGGCCTTTTCATATACAAGGATTAATTCACGACCCACCCTTTTGATAATATCTACATTATTACAGGGCTGGTAAAAAGAGTCATTGGGTTCAAGTCCCATTTGCTTGATAAACAGCTCTATCTCATTTTTGGTGAAGAGCGCACCCTTATTGAAAGGATTGATATAGAATAAAACCTTATCCTTTTCAACAACGGTTTCAGTACCTTCCGCATAGGTGTCGGTATAAGACAGGATGAAATGCCTGGGCAGGTCAACCCCATAAACAGGGATCTTCAGGCTCTGGGCAATGATAATAAAAATCAGGCCCAGGGAAACCGGGTTTCCCTTTTTGGTATCAAGGATATTATTAAGATAATAGTTGTCAGGCGATTGAATATTGGCTTTGTTCCCCTTGAACTTGTGAATATCAAACAGGATATGATTAATCACCTTGACCTTCTCCAGGGCTGTCAGGTTCTGGTTCAACTCTAACCAGACATCCTGGCTGATCCTGCCAATTTTTTGAATCATCTTATCCTCATCCAGGTCCGGGTACTGGAACCTGGTCAGCAGCATATAACCTCTTAGCAGATCTGCATAGCCAAACCTTGACCAGTTGTGCAGCTCACTGTATAAGTCATCAAGCTGAATACGGTGGATGATATTTTCTATCCTTTGCTGTATCAGGTCATCAAAAGCATTCTCCCATGCATCTTCAAGTGTCGGGATGGCATCCGGGCCATATGAAAAGATCTTGCCACGGATCTGATCAAACATCTCATTATCCGGCTCATCAAGCATGCTGATGAGTGCTTCAAGTTCTTTATCTTTATGTTCAGGAGTGCTCATTTTATATAAATATACGAATGATCTGCCAATTTTTCCACTTTATATAGTATTATTGTTACAAGTATACATGTACAAAATCCATGCTAAAAATTTACCAAATGAAAAAGTTTTTCGTCAGGCACTGCTATTCGCTATTTGCAGCCATCCTTATCACAGGAATGAGTATATCATTTCATGCATGTCAGAAGACATCCGTCACATCCCAGGCTCATCACGACCACCAGGCTTATCATGTGATCCACAATATGCCGGCACCTGTATATATAGCCCCTGATCAAATCCATACCCTTAAGAATATTGACGAAAAACGTAAAGCCTTTATTGCCAATTTCCTGCCATTGATACAGTCGGCCAATACCGGCATCCTGAATCAACGGCAAATGCTTGATGAGATCAGGGATTATGTTGACAGTAAAGGCGGGCTCAACACGCAATACCTGACCTCATTGAATACCCTGCTAAACTATTATCGCCTGTCAGCCGTTGACACTGCGCATGTCTCCGACCAAAAATTTATTGCTAAAAACATTGATGACCTGGAATTGATGGTGGATATTATTCCGGTAAAACTTGTGATGGCGCAGGCCATTATTGAATCAGGGTGGGGTACTTCCCGTTTCAGCGGGGAGATCAATAATTATTTTGGGGTACATTGCTATTCCAGGGGGTGTGGTGTAAAACCCGGCAGTGATTCCGACGCTAACTTTGAAGTAAAAAGGTATCCGGGGAAATTGGATGCCATCAAGGATTATCTGCATATCCTGAATACCGGTCATGCTTACGGTAAATTGAGGTTGTTAAGGGCAGAGGCCAGGAGCAAGGGACAGGAACCTGATCCTTTTGTGCTGGCTGAATCGCTTGGAAGCTATTCTGAAAAAGGGAACACCTATATTGACCTGATCAAGAATATCATGCAAAACTACATCCCGGAAAACACAGCAGCACTATTACAAGGAAATTAAAACCTTATTGCACAATTTTATCGAGAACTTCCCTGATTAATTTTTTCATACTTGCATGGTAGTCTTTGCTATAGGCAGAGTTGATCCTGTTGGCAACAATCACGCAGATGGTCAGGCATTGATGCCCCATCAATTTGCATAAGCCATAAATGCCTGATGATTCCATTTCAAAGTTGATGATGCGCAAATCGCCCGCCTTAAATGCACTGAGTTGATCAATAAGGTCAGGATTAGACAGCGGTAGCCTGAGGCTTCTTCCCTGAGGACCATAAAAGCCCGGAGCAGTCACGGTTATGCCCCGAAGCCAATCCGGATCAAACAGGTGGGATAATTCCGGGAAGCAAGAAACAATATATGGAGTCGGGGTATCTTCGGGTGCCCGAAAATGCCTGATAAAATCTGTGGTCAATGGCTGGGCGATTACCTTATCCACATCTCCGTAAAAATGCAGGAGTCCATCCAGCCCAAGTGCATATTCTGCAATTGCAAAGCGGTCGACTTCGATATCAGGCTGAACAGCACCGGATGTCCCTAACCTGATGATCTTTAATGATTTTAATCTTTCTTTTGGCAGCTTCCTCTCAAGGTCAATATTAACCAGGGCATCCAGTTCATTGATGACGATGTCAATATTGTCAGGCCCCATGCCCGTGGACATTACAGTTAAACGCCTTTGCTTATAGTACCCCGTATGTGTAACAATTTCCCGGTTTTGCCCGCGAAATTCAATCTCATCAAAAAAAGCCGATACAACGGGTACCCGGTCAGGATCGCCAACCAGAATGATGGTGTCCGCCAGGTGTTCCGGTCTGATATTTAAATGATAGATGCACCCTTCCGGAGTAAGGATCAACTCTGTATGATTTAATCTCTTCACTGATAAATAATAAATATCTTTGTAATCTGCACGAAAGACAGCAAGATATGAAAAGAAACTTTAACACCATACTCGTCACCACTGATTTTTCTGAAAAATCACTCATCGCATTGGAGGAATCCTTCAACCTTGCCAGGCTCACAGGACTTGATATTACTTTATTTCACGTAATTCGTGACAGCGGCCACTCCATCTTTTCTATGTTCGACAGTGAAAAATCGAATTCACTGAAAAAAGAATATGAAGGTCGTTTTCGCAAGGAGCTGATCAAAATCGCAGAAGATGCCGGTAAACGCAGCGGGATAACCATCAACCCCGTGGTATCCAGTGGTAAAGAATATGATAAAATTCTGAAAGCCTCAGAATTATTGGAATCGAAATTTATCGTGATGGGATTGAACGGAGAATCTATAGCATCCGGTAAAAACATGATTGGTTCAGTCTCCGGGAGGGTAATCCGCAGGGCTAAATGTCCGGTGATTACCATCAACAACAAACATACATATGATGGTTGCCGGAGTATTCTTTTGCCGCTTGACCTGACTGTTGAAACCCGGCAAAAAGTGTCTAATGCCATTGAAATTGCAAAATTGTTTGGTTCCTCAATAAAGATTGTATCTGTTATTGTTTCGCCGGATGATAAAAACATAACAGCACAATTGGAGCATCAGTTAAAACAAGCTAAAGCCTTCGTAAAGGAAAGTGGTGTGCAATGTGCTGCCGAACTCATCCCCAAAACTGACGAACATAAATCCCCGGCTTGCAGCATCCTGAATTATGCAGATAAGCAGGGTGATGTGGACCTGATCATGATCATGACACAGCAGGAAACCGGGCTTTTTGAATTCTTTATCGGTTCTTCCGCACAGGAAATTATCCGTCGCGCCAGAGTACCGGTAATGTCTATTATTCCCAAAGAACTTGGGTTCATCACATTTGCACATTAATTAGTGATTGCTGAGCAATGAAAGCTGAAATTATCAATATCGGAGATGAATTGTTGATGGGACAGGTCATCAACACCAATGCCGCCTGGATAGGCGAGCAATTGAACCTGAGCGGGATCCGGGTTATCCGCACGGATATTATTCCCGACCGGCATGAGCAGATCCTGGAAATCCTGAAAGAATCAGGTAAGCGGGCAGACCTGGTGATCATCACCGGGGGATTGGGCCCTACCAAAGATGATATCACAAAAAATACATTGTGTGAATATTTCAATACCAGGCTGGTATTTCATCAGGCCACTTATGATGATGTAGAACAACGTTTTCGCATTCGCGGAATAAAGCTCAGTAAGATCAACAAGGAGCAGGCCGAGATCCCGGAGAGCTGCATCCCCATCAGGAACCTTAATGGTACGGCACCTGGAATGTGGTTTGAGCAGGATGGGTGCATCTTTGTTTCCATTCCAGGGGTTCCTTATGAACTGAAACCCATGTTGACCGGTTTCATTATCCCGCGCCTGGCCAGGCAATTCAAACTTCCGGTGATCATCCATAAAACCATTCTCACCCAGGGGATGGGGGAATCCGCAATAGCCGTTTTGGTCGCTGATTGGGAAAACGCGCTTCCTGAAAACATCAAGATTGCCTATTTACCCCAGCCCGGTATTGTGAGGCTAAGGTTGAGTGCCACAGGGACTGATTATGAGACTGTGAAGCATGAAATTGAAAAGCAAATCGAGGCTTTAATCAACATTATTCCGGACCTGGTTTTTGGTTATGATGATGAATTGTTAGAGGAAATTGTTGGCAAGCTGCTTAAACAACAGGGCAAAACACTGGCTACTGCCGAAAGCTGCACCGGCGGGTACATTGCACATCTTATCACCAGTATTCCGGGAAGTTCGGCTTATTTCAAAGGATCAGTAGTGGCTTATGCCAATGAGATCAAGGAAAATATATTGAATGTCAGGAAAGAGACCATGCTTGAGCACGGTGCGGTCAGTGAAGAAGCCGTTAAAGCAATGGCAGCTGGAGTCAAAGAAAAGTTCGACACTGATTACGCGATTGCTGTTTCCGGTATTGCCGGTCCGGATGGAGGCTCTGACGAAAAGCCCGTGGGCATCACCTGGATTGCCATTGCCACCTCCGGGAAAGTTTCTGCGCAAAGATTTCAATTCGGCGAGCACCGCGGGCGAAATATCCGGATTGCAGGGCTTACCGCATTAAACATGCTAAGAAAAACACTGATCAGTGAACACTGACCAGTGATCAGAAATATTAATTTATTATCAGTTTTTTAACAGATGATTGGTTTTCTGTAGATAGCTTAATAAAATATGCCCCTGCTGGAAAATCAGAGATATTCAACTCTATCTCATGCTCCCCTGAGGATTTCCATTCATTTGTCAGGGTTTCTATTTTCATTCCTGAAATTGAAAATATTTCAATCACCCTGTATCCTGCATCCTGTATCCTGTATCTGACATTTAACGCACCAACAGCTGGATTTGGATACACAATCAATAAATCTTCATCAAAATCAGGTGGGTCATTCACTCCTGTCATTAGCAATTGCACAAGCTCAATCCCTTCTCCGGTTCCCAGGTTGCGGGAATACAATTTCTCCATATTGTTGTTCCAGTGTTCATGCACACCGAGGCTTGCAATGTATACGCCATCACCATCCGGATCGTACATGATGCTATCTGCCCAGTTGGCAGAGTCGGCAGCCTGGTGCAGGAAATCATCTGAACCAAGCATAGTGGAATACTCGTCAAATTCGGCCATCACAAAATCAGTGCCCACAGATTCAATCGCCACATGGTCCTGGGAGATCATGATGGATGATGGCCAGTCGTTATTAAAAGGACTTGACTGCCATTTCAAAGGATCACACACCGGCAGGTCTCCTCCCCAGAGCCCGTCGATGATGAAGAGGAAGGTCTTTTCGCCAAGGTCTTTGTGCTGCATCAGGTCGACCAGGTTCCTGTACTTTCCGTATCCGAGGTTTTCAAAACCATTGGCCGTAGGGCTGGGTAAAGCATAATGCAGGTGAGTGGCCCATAAACGGCACATGGAACCGAAATGGTTCTTGGCGCAGAAAGTCACGCCGGCACAATCATGCTGTTTCAGACAAGCAATATTGATCATATAACTTGCATCAATGTATGATTCCGGAAGATTGTCATTTTGTGTTCCATCGCTGTAAAACATCACAGGGCTTTGCGTTGAAACCACCTTATATCGGCCTAATTTCCCTAACCAATCCAGGTAATTGACATTGGGGAAAGCACCATGGCACATGTCCCAGTAATGATCAAAAAATAAGCGTGTTGGATCTCCCAGGTAAATGTCTTCCTGTGCTACACCAAATATATTGACCAGCTGATCCAAAAGGGCCAGTATCAAATGAGGCGAGGTATCGATCATGCCAATCCAATTTATCTTCTCGTAGGTCTCTTCATCGACATTTCCCCAACCTCCGCTGCAGATATTCACTTTGACGACAATTTTTTCTCCGGGCGTATAACCGGAAATACCCAATCCGTGCGTCACATTATAATGTTTAAACAGGGCATCCCATGCTGAGCTGTCGCTGTTTTCTTCTGTCAGCTGCTGAATGGCATCCGATAACATCTGATCGACCACGGTTTGATCCGTATTTCCGTCCTGCCACCAGTAATCGCCTGCCTGGTTGCTACAGTTCTCATTGGTGGCATCAGGATTCCAGACCCAGACAACCCGTCCGGGATTTATCCCCCTGGCTTCTCCAATGGGTTCATTAGGCGCCTGGCTTTTCAGGTATTGGGCCGGATTGGCACTGGCCTCAAAATTAAACGGTTGTATCATCCAGAATCCCCAGGAGATGAGCAAGAGGACCAGGAAGATTGATGCAAATGCATAATTTTTGTTGAGCCAGTTCTTTCTCAGCTTCCGGTAGGTAAAAAGCGATGCCAGCATAGCGGTGATATACAGGATCAGGCTGGAAGCAAAGGGCGCTGCCACCTGCATACAGGGGTAGCTTGCCCTGCTGGGCTTGGGAATAACGCGGATCAGAAACCAGATGGTAGATAAGATACCCATGATGATCATGCCATAGCGCCAGGTATTGCGCTTATTGATAAACCATCTTTTTTCGCGCTGGAATTGATTGCATTTTTTCATTTGGTTTGGGATTGGAATGGTGATACAAATCTAA
>JAUXCL010000242.1 GCA_030618905.1 Bacteroidales bacterium
GGCCTGAAGATTTTCCATGAATTCCTTAATTTCTAATCCGGCTTTTACTACATCGATAGGATTGGTCGTATTGGCAGCGGGGATACCTCCTGCACACATATACGCATCACCGATGGTTTTAATCTTTTCCAGGTTATGTTTATCGATGATCCTGTCAAATTCCAGGAAGCAATTATCCAGTTCTTCGACCAACTGCCGGGGTGTGAGTTTCTCGGCAATTTTTGTAAACCCTTTAAAATCCGTAAATAGCACAGATACCATATCATAATGACGGGGTGTGGCGGAGCCTTTTTCTTTTAATTCTTCGGCTGTCTCTTCCGGCAATACGTTCAGTAACAGCTTATCAGACCTGTCTTTTTCAAATGCAATGATGCTGTTTGTTTTGCGGATGAAACGATACCGGTTAAATATTCCACCAGCCAGTAAGAGCAACAGAATTCCGGTGATGCCGATGGCATTTCTTATGATCTTTTGCCTTTGAATTACCAGATCCTGAAAGGCTTTATCCTTGGTAAGAAGGTTAATTTCCCCTTGTTGCTTTTCAATTTCAAAGTTCAAGGTCAGGGCCTCGATCCTTTTGTCCATTTCCGAATTATACAGGGTGTCTTTGATGTCGTTGTGTAGGGACTGGTAATTGAAAGCCCGTACATAATCCATCTTTTTCGCATAAGCTTGCGCAAGTCCATCATATGCATCCTTCAGGACATAACTGGCCCCAATTTCCGATGATAAATCCGATGCTTTTCGATATGTTTCAATAGCTAATTTAAGGTCGCCTTTTTGATCATAGGTATCTGCCAGGCTTAATAATGACTGGGCCATCTCCAGTTTGGCTCCATTGTTTTCAGCCAGTTTAAAAGCATCTGTCTGGTAATTAATGGCCGTTATAAAATCTTCACGATAAGCGTATACCCTGCCGATATTTAACAAAGCATATGGCACATTGCCTGTTTCGGATTTTCTGTATGCTTCCAAAGCTTTCTGAAAGTAGTACAGTGCGGATTCATCCTCTTCCTTATCCAGGTAGATCTGACCCATATTCACCGCGGAGGTCCCGATGGCATCCTGGTCACCCAGGGCTTCACTCAAGGGTAATGCCTGGGAATAATATTTCAGGGCCATGTCATGGGTTGCTTTTTTACTGTAGTAGACAGCACCAATATTGACCAGGGCCGTGGCAATCCGCAGGGTATCCCCAATTTCTTCAGAAACCCTTAAAGATTCTACATAATATTCAATGGCTTTATTATTGTCCCCTCTATTGTAATAAACCGCACCCAGGTTATTCAACATGTTTGCCATTCCGAGCCGGTAGCCAATGGATTCAAAAACCTGGTAGGATCTTTCCCAGTTTACAAGTGCCCCAATGAAATCACTCCGGAAAAAATGGCCCATGCCTATACTTTTGTATGCATAAGCTACCCCGTTTTGATATTCCAACTGTTCAGCCAGGTCCCTGGCTTCGGTCCCATATTGGATGGCAACAGAAGGGTCAGTTCTGTAATAGTTGCTGGCAATACTCAGCAGGGATTTTACTTTATTGGTATCTTCCCTTGCCCCCGCAATGACAGCCTTTAAGCTATCTAATTGTTGATCCTGGGCGTAGCTTACTACACCCAGGACAACAATATAAACTAAGAATATTAATCGTTGCATCCCTAATTTACTGTTTTACAATACGAAATGTCTCAATTGCATCTACCATATTTATTTTGATGATATATATACCGGAAATCAAACCTGAAAAATCAAGCTCATATGATTGATTTGTGCTATGGCTAACCTGAACAGGATAAGGTTTGCCGTATACATCATAAACGAAGATGTCATTTGCTGAAACTTCCTGTTTTAATTCAATGTGAACCCTGTCTCTCACAGGGTTGGGATAAGCAATGGATTCAGTGATGGCATTTAATATTTCATCATTCTGTTCAATTTCATCAGACTTATTGCATTTTGATGATGATGAGCTTGCCTGCGAGGCTACAGAGGTTTTGTGACCCTGATGATTATAACTTGCTACCGTCCAGGTCAGTTTACTGCCATCGAATGGTACATCAAATGTCCCGCCTCCTTTGAGAAATAACTCAGGTTGGTTAATTCCGTTGAATGATCCCTCTCCGATAAGCTCATTATCTTCACCAATGAATATAAATACACCGGATGAGTTTTTGTTCTCGTATTCAAAATGAGCAATAAACGTGAATCCTGATGAGTCTGGTGGGATGTCTTCAACACAGAGCAATGTAGTTTTGATGTGCTTTGTCCCCGGACCGGATGGATTCACATACAATGTGCCATTGATCGCTATAATCGTGTAATTACTGGCCGTGGCTGTTGGAATGATATCATAGCTGCCAGCCGCCCCATTGTAGTTAGAGCCTACGGTGTAGGTCAGGCTGCTGACCACCGTTGAATCATCCCCGTTAACAAATCCACTAAAGGTTGAAGTAAATACAGGTAGGGGATCTCCTTCAAAAATAACTTTAATATCTGCAGTGACATAAGCCGTAGCTGCTGTGATGATCATAGTGTCTGTAGTACTTCCCACATAATTCGGATCATCGACAGTGGCTTCAACCAAATAGCTTCCGGCATCCACGGGTGGTGTAGGATCTCCATTATAGGTGAAATTGACATACAGTGTGTCGGGATCTGTTGTAACTGTGGCCTCTTTCGGTGTACCATCATAAGTTTGGGTAAGACTTTCCGGATCAAAGACCACGTCTGTCGTATCCGGCAGAATGATGATATTACCCAATCCATAAGTAATGTTGTAATTGTTGGAAACCCATGCTCCTGGTATGCTCCAGTGTTGTCCTACCGTGTTGCCGGTAATCATGCTGATGGAAACAATCTCCACATCACCAATAGAATCACCTCCCAGGATAAGGACATCTTCTTCATCCAA
>JAUXCL010000153.1 GCA_030618905.1 Bacteroidales bacterium
ATTGGGTGAATACCTGAAAAATGATCCGTACGACATTATCCTCTGTGGCATTGATTCCAGTGATTATAATGGATCATTGGTAGGTGGCATGCTGGCAGAATTTCTTGATTTACCTTCTGTATCTTCAGTATCCAGGTTGAATATAGAAGGCGGTGAGATCAAACTTAACCGTGAAATCGACGGTGGTTCAGAAGTACTTTCTACAGTAGTTCCTTTTGTAGCCATTGTCCAGAAAGGCATAGCACTTGAGCCAAGGATACCCTCCATGCGCGGGATCATGATGGCCAGGCAAAAACCACTGAATGTGAAAGAAGCAGCTAATGTTGAAGCGCTAACTTCATTTCAAAGCTATGAGCTGCCACCACCAAAAGCAGCATGTAAATTGGTCGATGCAGACAATGTAAAAGAGCTGGTTGATTTATTGCACAATGAAGCCAAGGTTATTTAACGATTAAAATTTGATAAAATGGCAGTATTAACATATACAGAGAATTGGGACGGGAAATTCAAAAAACTGAGTTTTGAGTTGGTCTCCTATGCAAAGCAAATTGCTGATAAAATGGGCACTGAAGTGGTTGCCCTGTCGATCGGGAATGTTGAAGACGACGAATTGAAAAAACTGGGCAATTATGGGGCTGCGAAAGTTTTAAGTGCTAAGGATGACAGGCTGAATGTACTCATCAACAAAGCGTATGCATCCATCATTGCACAGGCTGTCGAGGCAGAAAGTGCAGATGTCGTGGTCTTTGCGAATAACTATTCGGGCAAAGCACTTGCTCCACGAATAGCCGTTAAATTGAAAGCAGGTGCGGTAACAGGTGTTACAGAGGTGCCTTCAAACCTGGATCCCTTTACCGTCAAGAAAAAGGTGTTTACCAATAAGGCTTTTGCAACTGTGGTCATCACTTCTCCAAAGAAGGTGCTTACACTTTTCCAGAATGCAGTTGAAATTCTGGAAACCGGAGGCGAAGCTTCCATTGAAATGTTCAGCCCTGAACTGAATGATGCAGATTTTAAAACAAAAGTATTAGATGTCAAAAAGGAAACAGGCAAGGTGTTACTGACAGATGCTGAAGTGGTTGTTTCCGGTGGCCGTGGTATGAAAAGCCAGGATAATTGGGGTCCGTTGGAGGAGTTGGCTGCTGAGTTGGGTGCAGCAACCGCCTGTTCAAGGCCTGTATCCGATGAAGGCTGGCGTCCTCACGAAGAACATGTCGGACAGACCGGTAAGATCATTGCCCCTAACCTATACTTCGCACTCGGAATCTCCGGAGCCATTCAACACCTGGGTGGTGTCAGCTCATCCAAATGCATCGTCGCTGTCAACACGGATAAAGACGCACCAATTTTTGAAACAGCAGACTATGGCATTATCGGAGATTTGAAGAAGGTGCTTCCGGAGTTAGTACAAGGCGTTAAAGACCTGAAGAAATAGAGAAGAGAAAAGAGAGAAGAGAGAAGAGAAAGTAGAAAGTTTTTGTATAATCAATCTCTTCTCTCTTCTCTCTTTTCTCTTCTCTCTTCTCACTTATATTTCCATTCCCATCGCAATCAATTCCGCAATATCATAGTTCTTCATTGTTTCTTCTCGGTTCTTGTACTTGATGCCGTCGGTCATCATGACCATGCAGAATGGGCATGCGGTAGCCACGATATCGGCACCGGCATCGATCACATCCTCGATCCGTTCGATAAAGACTTCCTTTTCTCCTTTTTCGGCCTCTTTAAACATCTGTCCGCCACCAGCTCCACAACATAAGGCAAAACTCTTATTGCGCTTCATCTCCACATGCTTTGAGCCCACTGCATCAATCACTGCCCTGGGTGCCCGGTATTCACCATTACCCCTGCCCAGGTAACAAGGATCATGGAAAGTGACCTTCTGACTGGCAAATTGGTCAGAGGAGATATTTATTTTACCATCTGCGATGAGCTGACTTAAAAACTGGCTGTGGTGGACTACCTTAAATGCTCCGCCAAAGTCGGGATATTCATTGAGGAAGGTATTGTAGTCATGAGGACAGCAGGTCAGGATTTTCTTCACCTCATAAGCGTTAAAGATTTCGATATTCATCAGGGCCTGCATCTGGAATAACATCTCATTTCCGGCTCTCCTGGCCACATCTCCACTATCTGTTTCTTCAATTCCAAGTACTGCATAATCGATCGAAAGGTGGTTCAGGATCTTAACAAACTCACGGGTTACCTTCTTATAGCGGTCATCGAAAGCACCGGCGGAACCAATCCATAACAGCCATTCCGGCTTCTTTCCCCGGGTCTGCTGCTCAGCCATGACTGGAACTTCCAGGTTGACATCTGTTGCCCACAGCATCCTGTCCTCCGGAGAAAACTGCCAGGGTGCGCCATTGTTTTCAATATTGGTGAACATGGCATTCAGCTCTCCCGGTGCGGCTGATTCTTCCATGACCAGGTATCTCCTCATGTCGACGATCATGGCCGGTTGGTTTATATTGACCGGGCATTCTTCAACACAAGCATTACATGTGGTACAGGCCCAGAGCTCTTCCTCTTTAATATAATTCCTGATCAGTGATTTACTATCGGTGAATGCTTTGTCTTTGACCAATCCGGGCCCTTTCTCTTTCATCCTGGCACGGGTGTCCATCATGATCTTCCTGGGAGAAAGCTGTTTCCCGGTAATGTTGGCCGGACAAACAGAAGTACATCTGCCACATTCGGTACAGGAGAGAGAGTCCAGGTAGTTTTTCCAGGTGATATCTTCCACATCCAGAACCCCAAATCTTTCTACAGGCGCTTCTTCTCCTTCAGCAGGAGCAGCAAAAGCAGTATCCGGGTTCATCATCAGCTTGACTTCCCTGGTGATGTTTGGCATATTTTCGAGATATCCTATTGGTTCAAGCCTGCTGAAAAATACATTGGGTACCGACATAAATACGTGAAAATGCTTGGAGTAAGGAAGGATATTGGCAAAAAGAAAGATTAACAGGATATGCGCCCACCAGTTTATCTCATACCATAAATGCGCATTTCCTTCAGAGATATTGGTGAAAAATCCGGCGAGATAATGACTTACCGGGTATAACCCCATCACCTCATGATCTATTTTGTTAATATATGCAAGGTAGAAAGTATTCATTCCCAGCAGGGATACCATAAGCAAGAGAATAATACTCAGGGCGATATTGGCATCAATATGGGAGATATGCTTCATTTCAATACCACTGAAACGCCTGATATGCATGAATATCCTCCTGATCAGGAAGAACAGCACCAGGAAGAAAATAAGGAACGCAAATACATCCCCCAGGGCCGTGATCGCATCGTAAACAGGCCCTAAAAAGGTCAGGATACGTTCCGTT
The DNA here is from genome assembly GCA_030618905.1 of Bacteroidales bacterium. Lineage (GTDB taxonomy): Bacteria > Bacteroidota > Bacteroidia > Bacteroidales > B18-G4 > JAUWGC01. The sequence goes on from JAUXCL010000153.1 coordinate 3,342, forward strand.
CCGAACAAACCATCAATAATCATTTCAATGCTTCCAATGAGTATCACCAGGAAGCCCCACCAGACTATTGCATGCATAAAGCCAACAACAGGTTTCCTGAGGATCTTGGTTTGAAAGAATGCAACTTTCATCATAATACCAAACCTTTTCCCGAATTGCCCAATGGGAAAGGGCTTTGTCAGTTTAAAAAAGGTATAGATCCTGTATGCAGTATATGAAAAAACACCCAGTGTGATGAGCAGGGATAGGGCAAACGCAATCTGTTTGATCATAAGCTTGGTATTATAGGATTTCGAACATATGATGAAATGAAGTATACAATTATAAGCAATATCCCGTTTAGAATAAAATTAAATAATATCCATATATTTGCGTGTATTAATGATTACAGATAAGCTATGCTAAACCCTAAGTTTTACAAGCCCAAAAACCATATCCGTATTGTAACTGCTGCCTCATTATTTGATGGCCATGATGCTTCCATCAATATTTTTCGCAGGATAATCCAGGCAACGGGAGCGGAGGTCATACATCTTGGTCACGACCGGTCAGTCCGGGACATAGTGGATTGTGCCATTCAGGAAGATGCCCAGGCCATTGCCATCACATCCTACCAGGGGGGGCATATGGAGTTCCTGAAATATATGAAGGACATGCTGAAAGACGAAGGTTGCGGGCATATCAAGATCTTTGGAGGAGGTGGAGGAGTGATCCTGCCTGAGGAGATGCTTGAACTCCATGCCTATGGCATAGACCGCATCTATTCTCCTGATGACGGCAGGCAAATGGGCTTACAGGGCATGATCAACGACCTGATGGAAAAATCTGATTTTCCTACAGGTAAAAACGTTAAGGTTACCTTAGAGGATATTAAAAGCCAGGATTTTCTGGCCATTGCAAAGTTGATATCAGCAGCAGAAAATTATCCTGATGAGGTCAGCACTTTTCTGGATGAGATCCGGAATATGCCCAAAAAGACACCAGTCCTTGGTATCACCGGAACCGGGGGGTCAGGTAAATCATCCCTGGTGGATGAGATCGTCAGGAGATTCCTTGCCGACCTCTCAGACAAAAGCATCGCCATTGTATCTGTCGACCCATCCAAAAGAAAAACCGGTGGGGCATTGCTTGGAGACCGGATCCGCATGAACTCCATTAACAGTCCAAAGGTGTACATGCGCTCCCTGGCAACACGCCAATCCAATCTTTCCGTATCAAGATATGTCAGTGATGCAGAGTCCATTCTGCAGGCTGCTAACTTTGATTTGATCATCCTGGAGACTTCAGGGATTGGCCAGTCGGATACTGCGATCATCGATCATAGTAATATTTCCATGTATGTGATGACCCCGGATTACGGAGCGGCCACACAGCTGGAAAAGATTGACATGCTGGATTTTGCAGATGTAATAGCCCTTAACAAATTTGATCACCAGGGATCGCTTGATGCCCTGCGTGATGTACGGAAACAATATGCACGCAACCATCAGTTATGGCACGAAGATCCGGATACCATGCCTGTTTATGGGACCATTGCATCTCAATTCAATGATCCGGGTGTCAATAATCTCTATAAAGCCATTATTGAGAAGCTGAATGAAAAGGCAGGTGCCAGTTTTGGATCTTCCTATACGGTATCGGATGAGATGTCGGAAAAGATCCATATCATTCCACCCAAAAGGATAAGGTATCTTTCGGAGATTGCAGACAGGATCAGGAATTATAATAATTGGGCAGAGGATCAGGCCAGGGTTGCCGAGCGGATGTATACACTGAGTGAAACCCTGAAGGCGCTGAAGGAGAGTGATAAGGATGCATCTGTTGATCAGGTGGAATCATTGTATAAGCAATCATCACTCAACCTGGATCCGCACAATAAGGAGATCCTGGAGGGCTGGCAGGACAAGGTGGCATCCTATAAAAAAGAAGATTTTATTTTTAAGGTGAGAGAGCAGGAGCTCAAGGTGAAAACCCATACCGAATCGCTTTCGCACCTGCAAATTCCCAGGGTTTCATTACCCAAATATGTATCATGGGGAGAGATACTGAAATGGGTATTGAAAGAGAATGTCCCCGGTGAATTTCCTTTTGCGGCGGGTGTTTTCCCATTCAAAAGAGAAGGGGAGGATCCGATCAGGATGTTTGCCGGTGAAGGTGGCCCGGAAAGAACCAATAAGAGATTTCATTACCTCTCGTATGAGATGCCCGCAAGAAGGCTTTCCACAGCCTTTGATTCTGTGACCCTTTATGGCCAGGACCCGGATAAGCGACCTGATATATACGGTAAGATTGGTAATTCCGGAGTGTCGATCTCATGCCTGGATGATGCGAAAAGATTGTATTCAGGGTTCAACCTTGCTGATCCCAAGACTTCGGTATCGATGACCATCAATGGCCCTGCGCCAACGCTGGTTGGTTATTTTATGAATACGGCAATAGACCAGCAGTGTGAGCTTTATATCAGGGAAAATGGCCTTGAAGGGGAGGTGCGGAAAAAGATAGAAGAGATCTATACTGCCAGGGGGATCAAAAAACCTCAGTACAACAGCAAAATGCCGGATGGCAATGATGAATTGGGCTTAATGCTGCTGGGGATTACCGGTGACCAGGTGTTGGGAAAGGAAACCTATGAAAAGATCAAGGCGGATACCATATGCCGGGTAAGGGGAACGGTGCAGGCCGATATCCTGAAAG
>JAUXCL010000067.1 GCA_030618905.1 Bacteroidales bacterium
AAAGGCAATATCAGCAGGAATTACCGTGTCCCCACCCTAAATGATCTGTATTGGGGATTTGATGGTTTTTCCAGGGGGAATCCTGATCTGCAGCCCGAGGAAGGTTTCTCAAGTGATCTGGGCTTGCAATACCGAAAAGCAAAGCTGGAAAAATACAGGCTTGGTGCCGAAATTACTGCGTTTTACATATTAATTGATGATATGATATTCTGGCGTCCTTTGTTTGATGGGATGACTGTCTGGACCCCTTTGAATTTAAAAGAGGTTGAATCCACTGGCATTGAGATAAACCTGGATTTTGATTTTCAGTTTAACAGGCACCGTTTTGTCATCATGCCTGCATATAGCTATACAAAAAGCATCATTAAAGATTCTGATGAAACCATAGACCAATCCTTGGGCAAACAGCTTATATATGTGCCCATACACAAAGCTGTTGGCTCTTTGAGGTATATCATCGGTTCATTTCGAATATCATATAATATCAGGTGTTTCGGAAAAAGATATACAGTGGCAGACAATTCCAGGTACCTGCCGGCCCAGGTCCTGAATGACCTTATCATTGAAAAACAATTTATCATTAATAAATACACCTTATCAGCCCAACTCAACATTGACAACATCTGGGATGAAGAATACCAGGTAGTCGTCAGGCAGCCTATGCCGGGAAGAAGTTTTATGCTGACCATTAAATTCATTTTTAACCAATAAATATTTAACATCCAGCACTATGAAAAAAAGATTTATCACCTTTGGCATTTTCGCACTCAGTATTGTACTCCTGATGAATTCCTGTAAAAAGGATGATGCCAGCGAAGCATCTCCTCCCGACACCAAGAATTACACTTATGGAAACGGGGTTTTTATTGTTAATGAAGGAGCATTTGGCCAGGGAAGCGCTTCCATAACATTCCTCAATAAAGAATACAACAAATTATACAATGATGTTTTCTTTTATGCCAATAACAGGCCACTTGGGGATATTGCCCAATCAATGGAGATATTTAATGGTATGGGTTATATTGTTGTAAACAATTCCGGGACCATCGAAGTAGTGAATTTGAATACATTTAAATCAACTGCCACAATTTCCAATTTAGCCTCCCCCAGGTATACCCTGATCCTGAATGGCTCTAAAGGATATATAACGCACCTGACAGAAGCTAAGATATCAGTTTTTAATCCTTCAACAAATATTGTCACCCATGAAATCAGTACCGGAAAATCATGTGAAAACATCTTGTATGCCGAAGGAAAAATTTTCGTTACCAACTGGTCAAATTTTTTCGTTCCCGCCAATAACAACACACTACAGGTGATTGATGCCGAAACAGATCAGCTAACTGCCTCTATCATTGTCACCAAAGAGCCCAATAGTATGGTGCTGGATAAGGACAATAAGATCTGGGTTTTATGCAGTGGAGGATTCATGAACGAAGAAACACCTGCATTATACAGGATTGACCCATCAACCCTAACTGTTGAAAAGAAACTTGAATTTCCGGAAATTGCATCCAGCCCGAATAGATTGTGCATTGACGGAAGCGGAGATTCACTTTACTATTTGAATTCCGGAACATATAAAATGTCAATCCATGCGAATGAATTACCGCTTGCCCCATATGTATTTGACCAAAACACCTTTTTCTATTCTTTGGCAATAGATCCACAAAACAGCATGGCCTATCTTGGTGACGCATTGGATTTTAATCAAAATGGCATTGTGTATCGCTATAGGAAAGGGGGTCAGGAATATGATCAGCTGAGCACAGGTATCGTCCCAGGTGCCTTTTGCTTCACGCCATAAACAAATATGCTATACATTTGTTTGGTAAAGAAAACATTAATTATGAAGGAAAAAATAGAATGTACATGGCAGGATGAAATGGCATTTGTTGCTGATGTTAATGGATTTAAGTTGACGATTGATGCTGTTGAAGCTGTTGGAGGGAGGAACCTCGGTCCACGGCCAAAACCATTAACACTTGTGTCCCTTGCAGGCTGTACCGGGATGGATGTGATCTCTATCCTTAAGAAAATGCGTGTTACTCCAGAATATTTCAATGTAGAAGTGGAAGGCGACCTGAGTGAGGAACACCCTAAGTATTATCAGAAGATCCATATCAAGTATGTTCTACGCGGTAAAGATATTCCTTTCGATAAGGTACAAAAAGCTGTAGACCTGTCACAGGACAGGTATTGTGGTGTAAGCCGTTTATTGAAAGATAATGCTGAGATCACTCATGAGATCATTATTGAATGATCAGCTATTGACAAGTGCCATCAACTCAGAGACGATCATAGCAGTAGCACCCCAATTACAGAATTTATACCGCATTTTTTATCATTGTTGTCAAAATATTCCTTAATTTTACAAGTAGAATGAGAAATCTTCAATGCTTATGGTAAAAGAAAAATTGCAACCATTCAATGACAATGAAGAACTGCTATCAGACAACAATGAACTGATTCTATACAATGATGATGTAAATAGTTTTGATTTCGTCATTAATGCACTGATCGAAGTGTGTGATCATGATCCGCAACAGGCTGAACAATGCACACTGATAGTTCATTTTAAAGGGAAATGTGGAGTAAAGCTAGGCAGTTTAGAAGAACTCAGGCCTGTTCACACAGAGATGTGCAACAGAAAATTAACGGTTACCATTAATTAGGCAAATCACCATCATATGTTTTGGTTAGTCATCGCTATCTTGATTGTCATAGGACTCGCTTTTCTGGTCCTTGAAATATTAGTTATCCCAGGCACCGGGATTGCAGGATTCATCGGGTTTATTCTTCTGGCCATTGGCATCTGGCAGGCATATGCGGTTTATGGGCCAACAGCCGGTCATCTCACTGTCGGAGGCAGCATTGTGCTGACCCTGGTCACGCTGATCTTTTCACTGAGGGCCAAGACCTGGAGACGCATTATGCTGGACTCTAAAATTGACAGCAAGGTGAATCTTGTAGATGCTGATCTTATTAAAGTAGGAGATACGGGAAAGTCTATTTCAAGACTGGTCCCGGCGGGTAAAGCACTATTCAACGGTGTGTTTTTCGAAGTACGGACAACGGGAGAATTCCTGGATCCGGATACGGATATTGAAGTAGAAAAAATTGAAGCCAACAAAATATTTGTTAAACCTAAAATATAGAGATTATGAGTTCCCAGGTATTAATAGTTATCGCAATAGGCCTTGGGGCATTGTTTGCCCTCTGGCTTATCTTTTATTTTATCCCGGTTGGATTGTGGTTTAAAGCGCTGGTATCCGGTGTAAAGATATCTTTGTTACAACTCGTTTTCATGAGATGGCGTAAAGTTCCACCACCCACCATCGTAAATAGCATGATTGCCGGAACCAAAGCTGGTCTTTCACTGAACAGGGATGCCCTTGAAGCCCATTACCTTGCTGGAGGGCGTGTGAAATCAGTAGTGAATGCATTGATTTCGGCTGATAAAGCGAATATGACCCTGGATTTCAAGACGGCAACTGCCATCGACCTGGCAGGAAGGGATGTTCTTGAAGCGGTTCAGATGTCTGTTAACCCCAAGGTGATTGATACACCACCCGTTACCGCAGTGGCCAAAGATGGAATTCAGCTGATTGCGAAAGCCAGGGTGACCGTCAGGGCTAATATTAAACAGCTTGTTGGTGGAGCAGGGGAAGAAACTGTTTTGGCAAGGGTAGGGGAAGGCGTTGTCTCTTCTATTGGCTCAGCCAGCTCACATAAATCAGTGCTTGAAAACCCGGATTCTATTTCCAGGCTGGTACTTGATAAAGGGCTTGACTCCGGAACAGCTTTTGAGATACTGTCTATTGACATTGCAGACATTGATATTGGAAAGAACATCGGTGCCGTATTGCAGATGGATCAGGCCAATGCGGATAAGAATATTGCCCAGGCCAGGGCTGAGGAAAGAAGGGCCATGGCCGTTGCGAAAGAACAGGAGATGAAAGCCAAAGCCCAGGAGGCTAAAGCTAATGTGATCCAGGCCGAAGCAGAGATCCCGAAAGCTATTGCAGAAGCCTTCAGGGAAGGTAATCTTGGTATCATGGACTATTACAAATTCCAAAATATCCAGGCTGACACCAGGATGCGTGATTCAATTTCTGAAACACCAATTAGCAAGTCAAAAGAACCGGGCAGTGGGGGTACAGAAAACCCGGGCAAATAATCCTCCACAATTTTAATCTTTGACTTTTACTGCATTCTTTTATTGAATCTCAGTGTATGTTGAGCAATGATGAAATAAAAGCTATTGAGCTCAAATATAACGAGTTATTAAAATCATGCAAGCCATTTATTCAAGAGGATAAACTGGCATCGATACAGCATGCTTTCGACTATGCGGTAAAAGTTCAAAAAGATGAAATTTCTGATCCCGGCATTGTTCATGCACTCAGTATAGCAAAAATTGCCACCGAAGAGATTGGCCTTGGTTCCAAATCTATCACAGCTACCTTATTGCACAATATCATGGATTCAGGCCACATTACGCAGGATCATATTAAACAGGAATTTGGTAAAACAGTAGCAGTCCTTGTCGATGGTTATTCCAGGCTTTCCCAGATGCCCACGGATCGTATTTCTTTGCAATCAGAGAAATTCAGGCAACTGTTCCTGACCTTGATTGACGATATCAGGGTTATCCTGATTAAGCTTGCACATAGGGTGTACGATATGCGGATAATTGATCAACTGCCCGAGGAAAAACAGATCCGCTTCACCAATGAGGTTGTACATCTCTATATTCCCATTGCACATCGCCTCGGGCTCTACCGGGTCAAGTCGGAGCTTGAAGACCTGTATATGAAATTTGCTCACCAGGATATCTATGGGTCAATCCAGGAAAAGCTCAATGTGACCAGGTCTAAAAGGACCGTGTTCATTGAAGAGTTTAAGAAGCCCATTGAAGATGAATTGATGAGGAATAAGATTTACTTCGACATTAAAGGCCGTCCAAAATCTATTCCATCGATCTGGGATAAAATGAAAAGGCAGGATGTAGAACTGGAGCAAGTCTATGACCTTTTCGCCATCCGTATTATCCTTGATTCCAAGCCAGAGAATGAAAAAGCGGTGTGTTGGAAAGTTTATTCCATCGTCACCAATATCTATCCCCCGAACCCTAAACGACTCCGGGACTGGATATCCAGCCCTAAAGCCAGTGGTTATGAATCTTTGCATACTACAGTTCAGGGACCTAATGATAAATGGGTAGAGATACAGATCCGGACCCGAAGAATGGACGAGATCGCTGAGAAAGGACAGGCAGCCCACTGGAGATACAAAGGCTTTGACCATAAAAAAGATACGGATATCTGGTTGGCCCAGGTACGCGACATCCTGGAATATCCTGAACAAATCAAATTTGACGACCCTATCAATATTGAGAAAAAAGCTGATAAAATTTTTATCTATACCCCAGATGGTGATCTCAAGGAATTACCTCCTGGCTCTACGGTTCTTGATTTTGCTTACGAGGTCCATACACGTGTTGGAGATACCTGTAACGGGGCAAAAGTCAACAACCAGGCCATGCCTATACGCCATGTGCTGAAGAATGGGGATAAGGTGGAAATCATCACTTCTAAAACCCAGAAGCCTAAACAGGACTGGCTCAAATTTGTCAAAACCACAAAGGCCAGGAACAAGATCAAAAGGGCCCTTAAAGAAGACAAATTCAAGGAAGCGGAAACCGGGAATGAGATTTTGCGACGGAAACTTAAGAACTGGAAACTCCAATTTACAGATGAGTTGATAGGCCGCTTGGTTAAACATTATAAATTAAGTTCCTCCATTGACCTTTACGGAATGATTGCGGAGGAAAGACTGGACCTGAATGAGATCAAGAAGTTTTTGCTGAAGAAAAATGAGGGGCAAAGCAAAACAAAACTTGCTGAAGTGAAGCGGGTCCTTGAAGCCAAAGAAAAGACGTCAATCCGCAAGATTGAACCGGATGCCCTGGTGATCGATGACAAACTGGACAAGGTAAATTATAAATTGGGCCGATGTTGCAATCCTATTGCAGGAGATAAGGTATTTGGATTTGTCACTATTGGAAAAGGGATCACCATTCATCGTGTTAATTGTCCAAACGCCAAACGCTTACTGGAAAACTATGGTTACAGGAAAATCAGGGTTACCTGGAAAGCCACAGACCAGTCACTGGCATATCAAACGACCATTAAGGTCACCGGTCAGGATAAGATGGGAATGCTGGAAGAAATCACCAATGTTATTTCAAAGGACCTGAGGGTTAATATGAACTCCATCAAGGTAGAATCCCGGGATGGCGTCTTCCTCGGTTTTATAAAAATTCAGGTCAATGACAGCAAGCACCTGGATGAGTTGTTGCATAAATTATCCAAAATCAAAGGCGTAAACAGGGCCAGCAGGATTGAAACCTGATAATCTTTCATTTATTAAGTCATTCTCCAAAGAATCAAAGTTGTCAGAAATATACTTGAATATATCAGCACTGCCATAACAGAAATAGTTACGGAGTATCTGTTTGTATGTTCTTGTTTCCGAATTACATAAAACGACAATATTAATCCAATCACAGGAAGTATTATCGCAAAAAAACTAATTGTCGGAGAAACAACAGAAGCAAGAAAGTCATTATTCAACAAATTAGGATTTTTTATTATTAAATCCGCTGACTTAACACCTTCAGGATCTGAAATTGCATAACTCCAATATGGGATTCTTGATGTGGTTTTCAATAATGCTTTGAGCAAATGCATACTTGCAGTTACAGGTAAAATAATTAGTGCAAGTTGAGTGAAGGATCTTATCCAGCTTTCTTTTTCGATTACTTTTTTTAATACTGCAAAGATCATGAAGAAAATTACAGGAAGAAGAACAAACAAAATAATTGCTTTTATCGTTCCTGCCAGATTTCCCGAAATACTGAGTGTATGATTAGCCCAGTCTGGGATTGCCATAATTATCTTTTTACTTACTTTCCATTCTATAAAGATCTCATAAACAACAAAGCCGCTAACAACAATAAAAAATGCTATTTCCGCCCAGGAGAGTTTTATATCGGCGGACAAATCAGGGGCAAATCTTTGTTTTTGAATTGCAATATTGTCTTTGGTGCAGGATTTATGACATTGACCACATAAAATGCAACTTCGATTATCTTTGATTCTTGCAGGAAAAAGTTCTGATGTGCATGAACGTCCGGTAAACTTGTATTGATTGGATTTGCTTATACAATCTTTAGTTTTGCAATTCTCACAAATACCTGTATCTTTTACTCGTAATTTACTGAAAGAGAGTAAAGAATACAATCCAAGCAAATGTCCTATCGGGCAAATGTAGGTGCAAAAAGTTCGCTTTTCCCAAATTAGTCCTGCAATAATCGCAACTGCAAACAGAATGAGCATATAGATTGCCATATATTGCGGAATACGATGAATTGCAAAAGTATGTATCCCCAGAATTAATATTATGGCGTAAAAGCTTGTAATTACCCAGCCAGATTTCAACAATCCACCAGGTTTTAGCTTTAACCCAATTTTCCCTGCAAAAGATGTTACAAGTTCCATAGGACAGATGCTGCACCAAAACCGGCCAATTAGTATTGCCATGACAATAATTAACGGCCACCAATACGACCAGACTATTAAGTTTGAAAGATTTGTATTCCGTAAAACCATTGAAAAATCTGAGTCCCTGGTAGTAATTCCTATTGCACCATAAATAAGCAATACAAATACAGTCAGTGTGAAAAACTGTATTACAGGTAGAAAATATCTTTTTTTAAAAAGCCTGTTAATGTTCATTTTATTGCTTAATCCCCAAAAGTTTATTGTTTGCTAATTATTGGGTTGCCATTTGAAGAAGCTTTTCTACTTTCTCTTTTAGTGTCTCAAATTTTTCTTTGTCGTAACCAACTTCGACAAAAGCTATTTTACCTTCTTTATCAACAATATACATTGTAGGGTATGATCGGATTTTATACTTTATATCAACATCAGGCTTGATCATTACAACATCATAACTAACTTCTCGTTTTGATAGAAATTTATCCAGGTAATCTAGACTATGAGCCTGGTTATCAACCGAATTTAATCCGAATATTTTCAAGCCTGAGTCTTTGTGTTCCTTGTAAAGTTCCGATAGTGCAGGAATGGCTCGTACGCATGGTGGACAGTGTGTGTACCAAAAGTCAACAATTATAACATTCTTGCCAATGTATTCCGAAAATTTAAACATTTTGTTTTCCGTATAAAACATCCCTTCAAAATCAGGTGCAGCATCACCAATATGAAGCATGCTTTCAAGCTTTGAAGACTCTGAGTTCGCAAACCTGTCCTCTATTGGATTTTCCCTCAAAATTTTAGCCTGACGTTTGTGCAATTCCCCAGAATTTACATTGTCAAACTCATAATCGGTAAAGAACAACTCATCGTAATAAACATAATCTTTCTTTTCTGTTTTTGCCAATGCCCATAAAGGCATTAAGTGTTTTAAGCTTAAAATATAAGTGTGCGATTTCTTTTCATTTTTGTGCATGACAGGAAATTCTACAAATATTTTTTTACACTCTTCGCCATTATATACTGTGTCTAAAATGATAATCCGGTTAAGAGAGTCAGCAAACTGTTTTTGCAAGATTTCGGGTTTCAGAAAAATGTCAATCCAATCAACAGAAGAAATAAAACTTTCGTTGAAATCATGATATAATGCAGTTACTTTTTTAGGTGGTATTGCCAGATAAAAGTCTCCTTTATGGTAAATCATATTATACGGACGATAGTCATTATCTACCCATACATAGCCGTTTCGTAAGGAGTCTTCACTGTCTCGTACTGCCCATACCTTAAAAGGGGTAATGGTCGTGTCTTGTCCGTTTGAATAATAATACTTCTGCGTTAGCTTGTACTGTACAGATTGTTTTTCTGTTATTTTTTCAATAACATCAGAAATGAAGCTGTCTTTCTTTTTGCTGCAAGCATTAAATAGAAAAGAAGCTAACATTAGAAATAAGACTGTTTTTTTCATTTTATGGAATTTTCTTTACAATAGTTTTAAGATATCATTGCCTACACCAATTTTATAACCTTCCTGTAAATAATAAATTTCGCCTTCGGGGTTGGCTATCATTATTTTAGGATACGTTTCCGATTTGTCCTTAATTTTGATATCAAATAATTCATTAGGATCTTGCTCTACCACTTTAAAGACTGTCCGGTGTGGTAAATTAGGATAATCATCGGCTTTAAATGTTGCCGGTAAATCTTTTTTCCGGATTATAAAAACTATCGTACTATTCAGTTTTTCAAAATCATTTTTAATTTTCTGAATATCGTTTAATACGTGTTTCGATGGCTCTTTATCCGGTTGAATTATTGCTATGACAATATTTGATGATTCCTGCAAGCTCTTAGCTCTCATATCTTTGTAACTAAGGCTGTTGCTGAGTTTTTCGCGATTTACAGAGCCCTGTAACTTCAATCCAATTTTGTTCTTCGGAAAGTGTAGATCTATCACTGTATCGCTTTCAATATTGATGAATTTTATATCCACTAAAATTTTTCCGGACGATAAGCGGTTAGAAGTGATTAAACGATAAGTGCCGGCTCTTAGTTTGAAGTCACCAATTTCATCAATATTTTGATATTCACCAAATCCGAGCGTATTGAAATTGTTATTTTCAAATCTCGCCAAAGTTAAATGATGATAATATTGAGGTGTGAATTTCAGGTCTTTATCGCTAACATTAAAGCCAATGTTGAATTTTTCATGCTGCTGTGGCTTTCCGTCAAAAAATACATCAACCCATTTGTTTTCAGACATATACTGGGCGGTATAAGTGCCCGGTTCCAGTCTTGAAGGAATGCCAAAAGTTCGACAGCATGCCACAAAAAACAATTTGCGGGAACGGCTGTTGGCTACCCTCAGTTTATACACGCCAATAGGTGTTATAGGGATATTATATGCTTGTCTATCATTGTTAATCCGGATGCTGTCTTTAATCCAAGTGATCAATATATTGGGGTCCTGTCTTGCATTTTCAACAAAATTTTCATCAAATTTACTGATAATAAAACTTTTATATGCCAGAAGCATTTCGAGTTCAATTCTTGGGTTTAAAATATATTTTTCAAATATTTCAGAAGAAAATTTATCGGCATAAGCCATTGAATTTATTAAGTGGTCGTTTAGAATTTTTGCCTCAGTATCCCGCAAGTCTTTGTTTGCAATTTTATCAAGAAGCGGCTCTGTCCATATATTCTCTTTGTTTGCATCAATAAAGTTGATTATTTCTTCGTAATTCCCTCTGCTTTTCTCTACATATTGCCATAAATTTTCATCATGTCCGGCAATAAAATCTTCTTTTGAAATAAATGACGAAACATAAACATTACGGATAGAGTCTTCGTATTGCAATGTGGCTTTGTTTTGGTTTTTCTGTTCATCGGTTAATTCAACTTTTGTTTTGTCAGATGAAGACGGCGGCATTAATTCCCAATGCACTTCTTTAAATTCCGGATTGTTCAATGCGATTGTAACAGTATCTTTTTCGCCTATTTTAATTTTTTGAAAACCATAATTTACACTGTCGCTTACCCAAATCAGCAATTCGCCTAAACCGGTTGTCAGATACGAAATGCCGTTTTCGTCGGATTGCTTTTTGGTTATTGGATAGAACTCTGCATAATTGTACAACTGATATTCAATTTTTGCATTTTCAACCGGTTTTCCTTCTGTATCAACAATTTTCACAAACTGCTTGAAAGTATTTGCATATCTTTCTATCACATTAATATCGTTGTATTGCGAGGTGCTTACGTTTATTTCTTCATTCCCTTCGTATTCGCCAAAAACACGAGCATGCACCAACATTGCACGACTTGCCGGCTCATTGAACCAGCCTAAATTCAGCACCGGTTCCGGTTCGCAAGCACCAAGAAAATACCATTGTCCGTCTGCCCAAACTTCAACCCAGGCATGATTATCGTCGGAATGTGCCCAACGCGGCGTATAAACCTGGCGTGCCGGAATACAAACTGCACGCATGGCTGCAACAGCAAAAGTTGATTCTTCACCGCAGCGTCCATAGGCTGTTTTCATGGTAGCCAGCGGTGATGAAGTGCGTCCGTCGGCAGGGCGATACTCCACTTTTTCGTGGCACCAGTGATTTACTTCAATTGCCGCATCATACATTGACAAACCTTTGGTACGCCCTTTCAGTTCATTGTAAAAAACAATTCTTGAAGTATCTAAATTTTCATTGTTAATGCGGTAGGGTAGGACAAAATGCTTATAAATATTTTCAGGAATTTTCTTTGCCCATTCAATTTCATTTTTCGCTTTAATAGTTGTTCTTACATGTTTGAGGTAAAAATCACCGTCATAATCGGCTAAATCATTTAAAGGCATATAAGAATACAAGAATTTCAATGACTCTGTTTCTTCTTTGCTTAATCCTTTATTGAAAATACCGAACAG
>JAUXCL010000105.1 GCA_030618905.1 Bacteroidales bacterium
CAAATCTTCTCTTTAGGTAGTCCTATTGATTCAACAAGATCATCCAGCTTTTGGTACTGCAGTGAACTTACACCTATTCTTTCCCTTATCTTTTCGATCATGGCATAGTACCTGTCAGTTCCCGGTGTTGCATACTCATCAAGATGATTGTCTTCTTTTCCTTCAAGGTCCTTGATGGCTTTGCGCCCGGCCAGGTCCAGTGTTGAACGTGAGCGGGAAAAATTCAGAAAATCACAGGGGAATATCAAGGTTGGACATGCCGGACGAACATGTATTTCATCTGCACCGTATTCATATAAGATCTTGACATTATCTTTAAACTGCGTTCCCCGTACAATAGAATCATCGCAAAAGACAATCTTCCTTCCTTCAATCAATGATTTTACCGGGATCAGCTTCATTTTTGCCACCAGGTCGCGTATTTCCTGGTTTTGAGGCATAAAACTCCTTGGCCAGGTAGGCGTATATTTGACATAGGCCCGTTTGTAGGGAATTTGCTTTTCATTCGAATAGCCGATTGCATGAGCTATGCCGGAATCAGGTATGCCAGAGACAAAATCCACCTTTGCATGATCATTCCTTGCCAGCGCAGCTCCGCAGCGATACCTGCATTCCTCAACATTAATCCCCTCATAATCAGAGCTCGGATAACCATAATAAACCCATAGGAATGCACATATTTGCATTTCATCATTGGGCTTCCTGACCTGTTCATAGCCATCAGCAGTGATTAACACAATTTCGCCCGGACCAATATCCTTTTTTGTTTCAAAACCCAGGTTGGAAAAGGCACTGGATTCAGAACTGACCGCGAAAGCTTCATTTTTCCGACCCAGGCTTATCGGTGTCCTTCCCAACTTGTCGCGCGCTGCATATATTCCTTTCCTGGTCAACAAAAGCATGGAGCAAGAGCCCTTAACCCTATTGTACACATTCTCAATCCCATCTTCAAAGGATTGCTCTTCATCAATTAACATGGCGATGAGTTCAGAAGCATTTGTTCCTTCTATGCCGGTCTCAGAAAAATGCCTTTTCTGTTTCAGTGCCCTTTGGGTTAACTCTTCGATATTGACAATCTTACTGACTGTTACAATGGCAAATTCACCCAGATGAGAGTTGATACGGATGGGCTGCGCTTCTGTATCACTGATCACACCAATACCACTGTTTCCATGGAACTCATGAAGATGGGGCTCAAATTTAGTTCTGAAATAAGAATTCTCCAGGTTGTGGATTGTCCGCTTGAACTCTTTGGAATTCAGCACGGCCATTCCACCTCTCCTGGTCCCCAGGTGAGAATTATAATCCGTTCCATAATATAAATCGTTTACACAATCTGATTTAGAAATCGTACCAAAAAAACCGCCCATAATTTTGAATTTTGCTTTGTAACTTGAAGGTATTAAAACTAATATTTTCTATTCGACTTATTGCGGAATGTTGAGAACTTGTTAATGAATTTTTCCTAACTTCACTCCCCAAATAACAGTGATTATGAAAAAGCTATTTCTTATCGTCTTACTGGCAATTTCCTTTTCCTCTTTTGCCCAGTTCAAGGAGCATTTCAAAAACAAAACCCTGCGTATCGATTATACCCATTCAGGAGATGCTGTTGATGAATTTTTAATATTCGATACCGTGTTTGTGGAAAAATACTGGGGCGGCTCAAAAACAAAGCTTATCGATGAGTTTGATTATGGCAACCATAAATTCGAAGTATACGATGCCCTGACCAACGAATTGCTGTATTCCCGCGGTTATTCTTCTCTGTTCAGGGAATGGCAGGCCACGCCCGAAGCCAAAGAGCTTATCAAGGATTACCCCGAAACCATTGTTTTTCCCTACCCGAAAAACGCAGTAAATGTGACTTTTTCCAGCAGGAATAAAGACCTGTCATGGGAAAAGACATTCATCCTGCATATTGATCCTGAAACCAGGAACATCCGGAAAAATGTAGTCGCGAAATACAAAAAGACAAAGATCCATTATTCCGGACCGGCTAATTTTAAGCTCGATATTGCCATCCTTGCAGAAGGATATACTGCTGAAGAAATGGATAAGTTTCTCAAGGATTGTGAACGCTTCAAACGGTATATCCTGAATTCCGCGCCCTATAACAAAAATAAATTCAAGATCAATATATGGGCGGTGCAGTCCATTTCCGAAGAATCCGGTTCGGATCTGCCCGGTAAAGACGTTTGGAAAAACACTTCAATGCATACCAATTTTTACACATTTGATTCTGAGCGCTACCTGACCACCAATGACATGACCAGTGTAAGAAACGTTGCGTCACTGGTTCCTTACGACCAGATCTTTATCCTGGTTAACCATGAGAAATATGGTGGCGGAGGAATTTATAACTTTTACAGCCTGGGAACCAGCGACAATCCCAGTGGGGATTTCCTTTTCCAACATGAGTTCGGTCACGCTTTTGCCGGACTGGGAGATGAATATTATACTTCTGAGGTTGCGGTCGAAGATTTTTATCCATTGGATGTGGAACCCTGGGAACCCAATATCACCACGCTTACAGATTTTGACAACAAGTGGAAGTCTATGATGGATCCTGCCACACCTGTCCCAACACCGGCCGAAGATAAGTATAACACGACAGTAGGCGTTTATGAAGGAGGCGGTTATGTGGCTAAAGGTGTATACCGTCCCTACATCGATTGTACCATGAAATCTGTCAAATATGATGCCTTCTGCCCGGTCTGTATTGATGCCATACAGCGAATGATCAATTTTTATGCTGAATAATTTAATCACTAAAGACTATGCTAAAGAAATTATCTGATCTTCATGAGATCGTTAAGAAAGCTCCAAAAAAGAAGCTGGTCCTTGCAGTAGCACAGGATGAACATTCCCTGGAGGCCGTCGTGGCTGCCTCAGATATGAAAATTATCGATTGTCTCCTGGTGGGTGACAAGGTGAAGATTGAGCAGATTGCCAAAGAGAAGAATATCAAACTTTCCAAAGCCACCATCATCGACGAACCAAACCTGACCCAGGCAGTAGCCAAGTCAGTCAAGCTTGTCCATTTCGGGGAAGCGGATATTCTGATGAAAGGCAATATTGGAACGGCTGCATTGCTAAAGGGGGTTTTAAACAAGGAATGGGGCCTACGTAAAAACAGTCTCCTGTCGCATATAGCCCTTTTTGAAGTGCCTGCTTATCACCATAAACTGATTGCCCTCTCAGATGTAGCCATGAACATTGCCCCTGATCTGAATGCTAAGGTGAATATTATCAATAATGCCATTGAATTTCTCAATAAACTGGGGATCAATGAGCCTAAAATTGCAGTTATTGGAGCAGTGGAACTTGTCAATGTCATGATGCCTGCAACCATGGATGCTGCCCTTTTATCTAAAATGGCTGACCGTGGCCAGATCCCCAATTGCCTGATCGACGGCCCACTGGCTTTTGACAACGCCATCAGTGCTGCCAGTGCCAGGCACAAAGGCATTCGCAGTAATGTTGCCGGTGAAGCTGATATGTTATTGCTTCCCGACATTGAAGCAGGCAATGTATTGTATAAATCATTTGTCTTCTTTGCAAATGCAAAAGTTGCATCCTTGGTCCTGGGAGCCTCCGCTCCGATCGTGCTTACTTCAAGGTCGGATTCCGAAGTATCCAAACTGGATAGTATCATCCTTGCTGCAGCAACTCAATAAATAAC
This sequence comes from Bacteroidales bacterium, assembly GCA_030618905.1. Classification (GTDB taxonomy): domain Bacteria; phylum Bacteroidota; class Bacteroidia; order Bacteroidales; family B18-G4; genus JAUWGC01. The sequence continues at coordinate 3,686 of JAUXCL010000105.1, forward strand.
TGAACATGGAAGATATTTTCATCATTGTCATTAATCCTGGCTCTACCTCAACTAAAATTGCAGTTTTTCAGAATGAAAAAAGCATTTTTGAGAAAAACATCACGCATAGCAATGCCGAGTTGGCACCCTTTAACAAGATCACTGACCAGTTTCAGTTTAGAAAACAAGTCGTTTACGATGAACTGAAAGCCCTGGATCTTGACCTGGAAAAGGTTAAGGTGGTGGTTGGCCGTGGCGGAATGGTGAAACCTATTGAATCCGGCACCTATAAGGTCAATGAGAAAATGCTCCAGGATTTACACAACAGTCCAATGGGCGAGCATGCCAGCAATCTCGGAGGGCTGATCGCTTATGAAATGGCATCCGATTTACCAGAAGCCGAGGCTTATATTGCAGATCCTGTGGTTGTAGATGAGATGGAAGATATTGCAAGGATCAGCGGGCATCCTTTGTTTCAGCGCAAATCCATTTTCCATGCCCTGAACCAGAAAGCAACCGCCAGGAACCATGCGAAAAAGGTGGGGAAAGCTTACGAAGACCTGAACATGATCGTTGTACACCTGGGGGGCGGTATCAGTGTAGGTGCACACCGCAAAGGCAAAGTTATAGATGTCAACCATGCCATTGGTGGGGAAGGTCCTTTTTCACCTGAAAGAAGCGGAACACTGCCATCTATCGACCTGCTCAGGCTTTGTTTCAGCGGTCAATATTCCGAAGAGGAAATTGGCAAAATGCTGATTGGAAAAGGTGGACTAAGCGCCTATCTTGGCACCAACAGCGCCATGGAGGTTCGACGAAGGGTTGACGAAGGCGATGCTGAAGCTACCCTGATCTATGATGCCATGGCATACCAGGTGGCCAAGATCATTGGTGAAATGTATACGGTGCTGGAATGTGATGTTGACTATATCCTGGTCACCGGAGGAATTGCCTATGACAAATGGTTTGTAAACCGTATAGAAATCAGGGTAAAGAAAATAGCCCCACTGGTAGTATACCCTGGCGAAAATGAGATGGCCTCATTGGCCATGAATGGATTAAATGTGATTACCGGCAAATTACAAGCCCAAATTTATTCCTAATATAAATTAATCTCTTCATTTTTTCAGTAATTTTGTTTGTTCTACTTATAACAAACAATTATGAAAAAAATACTACTCTCAGTACTGCTTTCCATATTTTGTTTTGCTTCTGTCAATGCCGATGGCTGGCGCAAAAATGAAATGCAGGTTAAAATTGATTACAAACAGGGACTTGCTGTACAAAAGCTGTCAGACCTTAAGCTTAATGGTGATTATTACTTTAATCATGCCATCCTTTATGTAACGCCCGAAGAATTGAACAGGCTGGATAAAGCCGGAATCACCTATAACATTGAGATAGAAGATCTGAATGAACATTATAAGGATTTCTGGAGTACCAAAGCGGCCTATCATTCTTACCAGGAGATTATAGACCTGGCTGATAGCCTGGCTACCAATTGCCCGGATATTTGCAAGAAATTCTTGTTTGGTGAATCCGTTGAAGGCCGTGAATTGGGCGCCTTGAAGATCAGCGATAATGTTGAAGATGATGAAAATGAAGCTGAAGTCTTTTTCGATGGGGGAATCCATGGTGATGAGATCGGTGCCTCTGAAAACTGTATTCGTTTTGCACGGGACCTGTGTACTGATTATGGCTCAGACCCGGACGTAACTTTCCTGGTTGATAACAGGGAGATATGGATCTATTATATGGTCAACCCTGATGGGCGTGAAAACAGTTCAAGGTACAATGCCAATGGAGTAGATTGTAACCGTGACTGGGGATATATGTGGGATGCCTGGGGGGGTAGCACGGGGGCCTTCTCACAACCGGAATCCAAAGGACTCAGATCATGCATGTATAATAACCAATTCGTTGTACACACTACTTATCACAGTGGTACGGAGTACATTTCATGCCCCTGGAGTTATCGTTCCTCAACACCTCCGGATGCCAATCATATTTTGCAATTGGCAGGGATTTATTCATCCGTATCCGGATATGCTAACATGCAATATGGCCAGGGAAATTCAGGCATGTATCCTATCAACGGTTCTACAAAAGATGGTAATTATGGCATCATGGGCTCCATTGCCTGGTCGATGGAAATATCTCATGATAAGCAGCCACCGGCTTCCCAGCTGATGATGTATTATAACTACAACAAGCCTTCCATGATGGCAATGATCGAATATGCCGGGTATGGCCTGGAAGGAACTGTTACCGATTCCATTACAGGAGAACCTGTCGCCGCTACAGTTTTTGTGAATGATTTTTTTCCGACTTTCACAGATTCAACGGCAGGAGATTATCATAAATACGTTTTAGCCGACAATTATGATATCACTATTGTTGCCAATGGATATGAAACAAAAACCATTACCGATGTTGTCGTTCAGGAATTCGCATCCACGGTAACTGATTTTCAGTTGGTTCCGGAGGACAGTGCCAGGCAATATGTTTACCGCTTCACCTATAGCCAGATCCCCGGAAACAATGAAAGTGATGAGGGTAATACCATTGCAGTCATTGGCCCTCCGGATAATATTCATTATTCAATTGGCAGGGACGGCTGGGCAGTACTGGATATGCAATCTCCCATCCTGAATAAACCAGGCCCTGATATTAAAGTCTGGGAAGATGACCTTGATCCTGAAGGATTCACGTTCTATGCGGGTGAGACGATAGATGGGCCATGGATTTTTCTTGGTACCGGTGAAGGAACTACTGAATTTGAGTTCGATGTGGCCGGTGTTTCTGAAGTTCGTTTTGTAAAGATAGTTGATGATGGTGATGGAGCCGCTATAATAGACAATGCAGGATTCGACCTGGATGCCATCAGCGACATGGAACATGTATGGGGCGTCTATATCGTAATGTATGAATACTATATCGATGATTCCAATGGCAACGGCAATGGTTTGATAGACCCGGGCGAAACAGTTGACCTTATCGTCACGATCGCCAATACAGGAAATATTGATTCGGAAAATACCACCGGAGAGTTGTCCACAACATCTCCCTACATTACTATTGATGAAGGCAGCTATAATTTTGGCACCATCAACCAGGGAGAAGAGGCAACAGGAACTTTTACCTTCACTGCTGATGCAGGAACACCTCCAGCAGAAATTGCTCAATTTACGATGGATGTTACAGGCAATAATGGACTGTATACCAATTCCTTTGACATGGAATTCTTTATTGGCCAGTTTCCCATCCTGATCATCGACCTGGACAAGAACCATAACTCAGGACCAATCATGGCTTCCGCCATTCAGGACCTTGAGGTGGAAGTAGATATTGTCAGTTCATTTCCTGAAGACCTGACCATATACAAGTGCATTTTTGTTGCCCTGGGCGTGTATGATGACAATACAATATTAACATATTCCCAGGGGCAGACACTGGCTGACTTCCTGAACCATAACGGACGCCTCTATATGGAAGGTGGTGATACCTGGGCTTATAATGAGCCAACACCCGTACATGCCATGTTCAATATTACCGGGCTAAATGATGGTTATGATGACCTTGGCCTGCTCTTGGGTCAGGAAGGAAGTTTTGTCGAAGAGATGATTTTTCAATACAGCGGGGATAATGCCTACATAGACCGTATTGAAGCCATTGCACCTGCATTTGATCTGTTTCACAACCAGGTTCCTGCTTATTGTAACTCCGTTGCCTATGATGCAGGGACTTACAAAACAGTAGGTTCTTCCTTTGAATTTGGAGGACTGGATGACGGGGATTTTACCAGGGTGGAATATATGTACGAGATCCTTGAGTTTTTTGGAGGCGTACTGACTGATGTTGAAGAGTTAGGGACACAAGAAGACATAGCATCTTACCAGTGTTTCCCCAATCCATTTGACAATATGACAACACTGCGCTTTGAAATAAGAAAAGATGTTCATGTAAAATTGGATATATACAACCTCAACGGACAATATGTACATACCCTGGTCGATAATCGATTGAATGCAGGAACTCACCAGTTTGACTGGATAGTTACAGAAGACATTCCCGCAGGTATCTATATTTATAAACTACAGGCCGGTGAAAAGATGGTGAATGGCAAGCTGGTTTTGCTGAAATAAATCTATGAATAAGATTATCCTTCTGTTTTTCGCACTTGCTTTTTCCTTGCACGTCTTCGCTGAAGGCTGGCGTAAAGGAGAAATGGAAGTTATCGTCAGGATCATGGGACAGGAGGATGCCATTAAACTACATTCCCTATGGCTGAATGGTGAAATTGGCATAGACCATGCAATACTCTATGTCACCCCCGAAGAATTACTGCAGATCCGCAATAGTGGCCTGGAATA
>JAUXCL010000066.1 GCA_030618905.1 Bacteroidales bacterium
ATATGCCTATGTTGCCAAATATACCCTTGAAGGAAATGCAGCGAAATCCGGCGAAACTTTCGAGAAGAAAGGATCTGTTAGTCTCGTAAGATAGTATTGAGTATTGAGTATTGAGATTTTTTTCTGATCACAGTTCACAGTTCACCGTTCACTAATCTTTCACGCATCTCACAGCATACCCATGCGTTTTCATGCTGAAACCGTGCTGAACACGATCATCATCACTGCTCAGGTTTCTGTTCCAGGCATTGAAGCTGTTGGACTCGGTCCCGGTCCAGAACCTGCCGGTAAAGGCAATTCCCGTAAAAGAGCCGGAGGTACCCCTGTAACCACTCATCAGGGCTTTGAAATCACCTACTTTGAGCTGCTTACCTTCATCTGTTCCAACCCATCCGGTGGGTGTTTGTGCATCTTCCTGCGACATACCCAACTCCATTTCAAGTGCTTGCCATTCCTCCAGTGTGGCAGGATGCCATCCTGAGGGGCAAAGGCCCTGGTCAGCCTTTTTACCATATTGCATCAGTTCATCCCACTGATATAAAGCGCCATAAGTGTTGCAATTGAGTTCATCATCATCATAACAATATTTTTCAGCTTCGTTATTATCAGTTTGGTCCTGACTGCCATCAATACGCGAACCATGATTTAAATTCCTGGTCATCCAGCATTTATCACCAAACAATTTGGTCGTGTATATTTTACCATCCCTGGGGTCTGTGAATGAAGTTCCGCATACAAATAGGGTTCCCTCTCCTGTCGTGAACTGCCATACCTGTCCGGTAGTTGAAAGTCCTTCGTCATCCTTAGCTGTAATTTTCCAGAAATAATTGGTATTGGCTTGCAACTGCCCCGGATCAAATGAATCATTAGCAATATCGCTGGCCACTTTAGATGGGTTATTGCCGGTTCCCAAATAAACATCATAAGTTAAAGGATCCTGATTCGGGTCTGAACATGTCCAGCTCAGGATAACACCAATTTGCACATCAGTGGCCCCATCAGCAGGATTGGGCTCTGAAGGTTCATTGGGAGGGAGGTTAATACTATTGTCCACCTTAACATCCCTGGTTGCAAAGCCGGATAATCCTCCGCTATCCCTGACCTCTAACTTAATGGTGTAATCGCCTTCATCACCATAAGTAAGTGTGGCCAGCGGATTGTTGGTGAACACTGTTTCCCAGGTGCCATCATTATTGACATCCCAGCGAAATGAGAGTGCGGATAAGGCATCTTCAGTGTCAGTGCTGGCAGTGGCATCCATCTTGAAATCTGTTGAAGTGCTTCCAACAGTTGGGCTAACGGTGAAAGAGGCAGTTGGAGCTGTATTCTCCGGTTCCTCATCCTTTTTGCAGGCTGAAACAATGATAGCAATGCTTGCAATGATTAAAAAGGAATATATAATATTGATTTTTAGCATATTTGGATTTTTCATCAGAAGGGAGTTTAAGTTAAAAACGGCCGCAAGATATTAAAAATTCTTTAATTAGTAATTACCCTCATTAATCAAGCGATTTATTGTATTTCCGACAAATATGTGTTAAATTCTTGCGAAAAATATATAACTTTGCGCGATTATTAAAGGATATTCATATGGATACAAAAAGATGTGTTAGATGCGTTCTTTTAGCGCTGCTTTTCTTTGGACTATCATTCTTTCTTCATTTACAGGCCAGGGCCCAATTGATCGTTCAGAACCATTTGACGCCACAGCAGCTGGTCCAACAAGTTCTTGTGGGAGGCGGCGTTACTGTGTTGAATGTTACCTATACGGGTGCCAATATTGCCCGTGGATCATTTTTTAATGGCAACAGTACCAACCTTGGTATCGATGAAGGTATTATCTTATCATCAGGTAGTGTATTTCTCGTTCCGGGAGTAGTAGGTACCCAGGCGAGTGTTTCTAATGGGCAACCTGGCGATCCTCAGCTTAACACCCTGACAGCTCCATACACAACCAATGATGCTGCTGTCCTTGAATTCGATTTCATCCCCCAGGCTGACACATTGACGTTCAGGTATGTTTGGGGTTCAGAAGAATACCCTGAGTACGTCTGTAGTAATTATAATGATGCTTTTGGTTTTTTCGTAACCGGGCCCAATCCGGCCAATCCTTTCAATCCTTACAATAATGAAAATATTGCCATTATCCCGGAGTCTATGCCTCCTTTACCGGTAACCATCAACAGTGTGAATAATGGTTCAGTGGGCTCACAAGGAAGTGCATCCAATTGTACATCACTTGCATTCTCGGGATTATATATTGATAACCAGGCAATTGGCGGAACAACCATTACCTATGATGGATTTACCCGTACATTAGAAGCAATGTTGATTGTGGTTCCCTGCGAAACTTATCATATCAAGCTAGCCTGTGGGGATGCCGGGGATTATATTTATGATTCCGGCGTATTCCTGGAAGCCAACAGTTTTGGAAGCACAGGAATGAGTACTTCTGTTGGTTTTAGCAATTCTTCCATATTCTTTGGATCTGGAGTTGAAGCATGTAATGATGCTGTGTTGACATTTGAATTACCAGAGCCTCGCAGTAGTGATTATATTATCGCAATTGCAGAGATATTCGGAACAGCCACACTCGATGTAGATTACGAACTGTTTCCTCCTTTTGACACCCTCATCATCCCTGCCGGTTCACTTGAAACCCAGCTGGTGATATCTCCTCTATCAGATGATCTGATCGAAGGTACAGAAGAGGCCCAATTTATATTTTTATATGAAGAGGCATGTGAAAATACTGTTGATACTACCACAATAGCTATCCTTGACAATACACTTGGTTTTGCCGGAATCCTTGGCGATTCCGTTTATTGTGTCACTGATCCTCCGGATACCCTGGTGGGTAGTCCCCCCAGCAGTGGTAATGTCAGTGGTGTCTTTGCCGGACCTGGAATGAACGGCAATGTGTTTGATCCTTCCCAGGCCAGTATTGGAAAGAACAATATACATTATTATGTGTATTTTATTGATCAGACCATTTTTGGAAATGATACGATTTGTTATAATGAGTATGCCAAAGAAATTTTCGTGATCGATGGCCCGGTCGTTGATGCCGGCCCGGATGATGTTATTGCTGAAGGACAGGATTATACAATGAATTCAAGTGCATTTTGGTTTGACACCCTGGACTGGGTCACCTCAGGGACAGGTGCATTTGATGATCCCGGTATTCTGCAACCAACTTATACCCCTTCGTTCGACGATATTTCAAATGGCAGTATTACCTTATCCCTGCATGCCACTGCACAGAATCCCTGTCCGGGAGATACAACTGATTCCATGGTTTTAACCATCGCTTCAGGTACTACAGCCATAGCCGGTGAGGATGCCTTAATTTGCGAAGGTGACGCTTACCAGCTGACTGGAAATGCTTTGTTCTACAACACTGTTGAATGGGCAACTTCAGGAGATGGTACCTTTAGTGATTTGACTATCCTTGATCCCCTGTATTATCCTGGGGCCAATGATATAACCAATGGTTCAGCCACCCTGACCCTGAATGTTTATGGCAGTTCAACAGATGCAGATATTATGGTTCTGAGCATTACAGCGGCGGCGATTGCCGATGCGGGAGGGAATGCATCTATCAATGAAGGACAGAATTTTACCCCTGACGGACTGGCGTCAAATCATACCGCAATTAATTGGTTAACGAGTGGGGATGGATATTTTCCTGATCCAACGATTATGGGCCCCACCTATTTCCCGGGATCAGATGATAATCTATCCGGTTCAGTTAGTTTGAGCATGATCGTATATGGGCAGTCTCCCTGCGGGCCTGATACCAATACCATCATCCTGACCATTATTTCCGGCACATCAGCCGATGCCGGCACAGATGCCACCATTTGTGCAGATGAATCATACCAGACTGAAGGATCAGGAACATTCTTTATTAACCAGCAATGGAATTCCTCGGGAGATGGTTCATTTAGCAGTCCCGGAATTATTGATCCAATCTACACTCCGGGCACACAGGATATGCAGGATAGCATCGTTACACTCACACTAACGGTTTTTGGCAGCGATACGGTATCCAGTGATATGACCTTGTTTATACATCCTTTAGCAGAAACACCAGCTTTGCTGGAATCCGATCAGAACGATTTTTGCTCCGGGGCACCTGATGAGATTACGCTGACATCGACCGGTGGATACGGAGATGAAGTAAAATGGTTTACTGATGCCTGCGCTGGTGTTGAGGTGGGAACCGGTACTTCACTGACTATTGATGCACCACTTGAGACGATCACTTATTATGCATTCTGGGAGAATCCCTGCGGTCCTTCAGCCTGTGCACAGGTGACAGTTGATGTTATCCAAAACCTGGATGTACAGGTCAATGTTACAGCTTCACAAAATCCTATTGAAGCAGGTGAGACAGTTGTTTTTACTGCAACACCACAGCATGGTGGAAGCGACCCCGAATATACCTGGATGGTAAATGGAAATATTGTGCAAACTGGTCCGCAGAATACCTGGGCCTCTTCTGCAATTTCCGACGGTCAGGTAGTGACGGTGGAACTTACATCATCTGAAATATGTACACTGATCAATCCCGCAAGTGGGGAAATTCTTATGGGTGTAAATTTCAGACCAAGCGTTCATGCACCTAATGCATTTTCTCCAAACAGTGACGGCAAAAATGATATCTTTTATATTTACGGACCCATTGACGAAATCTCCGAATTCCAGTTGTTTATCTACGACAGGTGGGGTACCCTTGTATTTGATACCAGGGACATGCAGGAAGGTTGGGATGGAACTTATAAGGGTTCCCTTGCTCCGACAGGTATTTATGTTTGGGTTGCCAACTTTACCATTAAACCCAGTGCGGTTGTTCTGGAAGGTGAAACGAAGAAGGAGAGTGGGAATTTCGTGCTTGTACGATAGCAGTGAACGGTGAACAGTGAACGGTGAACAGATTGGCTGAGTTTTCAAACTTATTTCTTATTTTTGATTCAAAGATTGAATCATGCTTGAAAAGTATTTTATCCAGATAGCGGATGAGCTGAGCATTCGGAAGGATCAGGTGGTAAATACCATTAAATTGCTGAATGATGGTGCTACCATACCTTTTATTTCACGATACCGCAAAGAGTTTACTGACAACCTCGATGAGACTGCCATCGCCAGGATACGGGACAGGATTAAGCAGCTGGAAATCATTGATAAACGAAGGGAAGCTATCCTGAAATCCATTAATGAACAGGGAAAGCTGACAGATGAGCTGAAGCAGCAGATACTGGATGCCGCAGCCCTTACAGAATTGGAAGATATTTACCTGCCTTATAAACCAAAAAGAAAAACACGGGCCACAATCGCCAAAGCAAAAGGACTTGAGCCCCTGGCTAAAATCATCATGTCCCAGAAATATGATGATATTGAAGACAGGGCCGGACAATTCCTGGATGAAGAGAAATCCGTGAACAGCATAGAAGAAGCCCTGCAGGGTGCCAGGGATATCGTTGCTGAGTGGGTGAATGAACATCAGTATGCACGATCAAGGATCAGGTCACTTTACGAAAAAGAAGCCCTGATCACAGCACATGTGATCAAAGGCAGGGAGCAGGAGGGCATCAAGTATAAATCTTATTTTGAGTGGGAAGAGGCCCTGAACAAGGCTCCTTCGCATCGGGTGCTGGCGATGTTCCGTGGAGTGAATGAAGGATTTCTCAGAGTAAGCCTGATGCCTTCCGGGTCAATTGCAATCCAGATCCTGGAGCGCATTTTTGTAAAGGGGAATAATGCTTCGTCCACTCAGGTGCAAATGGCTGTGGAAGACAGCTTCAAGCGCTTATTGCATCCGTCCATTGAAACAGAGATGAAAAGCCTGGCCAAAGAGAAAGCAGATGAGAAAGCCATTGAGGTGTTTATTGAAAACCTGAGGCAATTGTTGCTGGCCGCTCCCTTAGGTCAGAAGAATGTGCTGGCTATCGACCCGGGTTTCAGAACTGGCTGTAAGGTCGTTTGCCTGGACAAGCAGGGAAAATTATTACATAATGAGACCATCTTTCCACATCCGCCCCAAAATGAAGTAGCCCAGGCCATCAAGAAAGTCCATAGCCTTGTGGATGCTTACAAGGTTGATGCAATTGCCATCGGTAATGGGACTGCCGGGCGGCAAACTGAAAAGTTTATCAAAAGCATCAGGTTTAAGAAGGATGTAATGGCCATTATGGTAAATGAAAGTGGCGCTTCCGTATATTCTGCATCTCCGGTGGCCAGGGAAGAATTTCCCGACTATGATGTGACTGTCAGAGGAGCTGTTTCTATCGGGAGACGCTTAATGGATCCCCTGGCCGAACTGGTAAAGATCGACCCGAAATCCATTGGTGTCGGACAGTATCAGCATGATGTAGATCAGAAATTATTGCAAAACAGCCTTGAAGATTCAGTCATCAGTTGTGTAAACAGGGTGGGAGTGGAGGTGAATTCTTCCAGTAAACAGCTCTTGTCTTTTGTGGCCGGTGTTGGTCCGGTGCTGGCTCAAAACATAATTTCTTACAGGAATGAAAACGGACCTTTTGATTCACGGGAAGCATTGAAGAAAGTACCTCGTTTTGGACCAAAAGTGTTTGAGCAGGCGATTGGATTTATGCGTATCCATGATGCGAAAAATCCACTTGACAGGAGTGCTGTGCATCCCGAGAGTTACCCGATCGTAGCTGGCATGGCCAAAAGTGTGGAATGCGATATAAGCACCTTAATCGAAGATGAATCCCTCAGAAAAAAGATAGATCTCAAACAATTTGTCACGGATAAAGCCGGCCTGCCGACCTTAAATGACATTATGGATGAATTGGCCAGGCCAGGTCGTGATCCACGGGAAAAATTTGATTTTTTTGAGTTTGCAAAAGGGATAAATAATGTAGAAGACCTTGAAACAGGTATGGTTTTGCCCGGAATCGTCACCAACATTACAGCATTCGGTGCTTTTGTAGATATCGGGGTGCACCAGGATGGCCTTGTTCATATCAGTCAGATGGCAGATCGATTTGTGAAAGATCCGAATGAAATAGTCCGGCTAAACCAGAAAGTTGATGTCAGGGTGCTTGATGTTGACCTCGAGCGTAAAAGGATTCAATTGTCAATGAAAGACATAGAATAGGAATACCACTTTGCAGAGAGATATTAATAAAATATATGTTGAGTGTCACCGTTCATATTGAGCAGTTTTGAATATTGTATTGTTGAACAAAGCGGATTAAAGTGAAAGCTAAAATATTACTGATTGCCTTATTACTCCTATCTGCTGCCGTTATGGGCCAGCGATTCAAAGGTGCTGTCATGGGCGGGTTTAACATGAGTAAAGTTGCCGGTGATGAAGTCAATGGATTCTATCAGTTCTATCGCCTTGGCCTCAATGTAGGGGTAGCCGCAATCATTCCATTTAAGGAACACTGGGATGTTACCCTGGAAATTGATTATACCCAGAAAGGTGCATTTTGGGGAGGTGGTGTACGGGATGATAATTATCCGTGGAGGTATGACCTGCGCCTTAACTATCTTGAAGTACCGGTAATCGTACATTATAATGACAGGGATATCATCACAGCCGGGCTTGGATTTTCATGGGGCAGGCTGGTGAGCTCCAGGGAACTTGAAGACTACGGAAACCAGCCATCCTATCAGGATTCGGTTCCTTTTAATGTTGATGATTTTAGTATTCTTGGTGATTTGATCTTTCGCTTGTATAAGCGCTTGCATATGAATATCCGGATGTCTCACTCGCTTGTTCCGATTCGCGAAAGGGAGTTTGAGAACCTGTATACACAGTCAACCTGGATTAATAAGCAGTATAATTTTTCAATATCAGTGCGTCTTGTTTATATTTTCAATGAAAGATTAAAAAATGTGAGCCAGTAAAGCCGGTTTCCTTAAACGGCGATCCTGTCGTTTACTAATTCACTGGCAGCTTCCCGGATCCATTTTGTGATCAATATCTCATTCAACTCTTTCAAGGATACGACTTCAAGTTGCTTAAATCTATGACCATTATCTTTTAAGGTGCCTGTATCATCCTGCAAATTTTTCACACAATAGAATCCCAGGAGGGCTTTCCCTGCTACAGCTTTCAGATAACAGATTTTTTTCTGATAGGAAAAAACAGGATGATTGCCACAATATGATTCTATAATATCTGGTAATGTGCTATGAATCAGCAGTCGCAATGCAATCAGTAAATCCTTTTCAGGTAATTGGGTTTTCTTGATATAGCCGGTAACTTGTTGATTGTAGTACATAATTAGTGATTTTATTACTTACTTAATTAGTTTTCATTGGATGTTTGTTGATCTCGGCTTCTCTGGCTGCCATAATAAAAGCAGTTGCGATAGGCAATGAAAATGGATTTTCCGGTTCCATTCGCTCCGGATGCCATTGTACTGCCAACAGAAAAGCTTTATTGTCCGGATATTCCCATTGAAAGGCCTCGATGATGCCATCTTTGGTTTTCGCCACGGGAACCAGGTTGTCGGCAATAATAGAAATTCCCTGGTGGTGGTTGCTGTTTACTGAACCAATAGCCAGCTGGCTGATATTAAACAGCTCACTGCTTTCAGCAACATTGATTTCATGGTTACAGTTGTTTTTGTCAAGGCACCTGTGACGAAGGTCACTCGGCAGGTCCGATGGGATATCTGCATAGAGGCTCCCTCCAAGGGCCACATTTATTACCTGCAAACCACGACATATACCTAATATGGGGATATCCTGCTCCAGGGCTTTTCCGATCAACATTAATTCAAGTGTATCCCTTTTGCCATCTATGCCATCATTACATTTCACAGTATCCTGTGGCCGGCCATAGAAACCGGGGTGGATATCCGGTCCTCCGCTTATGAGCAATCCAGCACAACGATCGAGCAATGCCAAAGCTGAATCCAATGGCATGTGATACAAGTCAATAACCTCTATCGTAGAATCTGCTTCTTTTAACCATCTGGTGTATGCACCATAATATTTGTCAGGCTTTCCTTTTGAGATGGCAATGACCAATGGCGCTGATGTATCCTCCGTGGAACAAGCAAACAAACCCACAATGAAAACAAGGCATGCTATCCACATAAAATATCTCAGCTTATTATTCATGATCATCGACAATTGGTAGTAACGATCCATTATCTATATATTAATACGTTTAGCACACTTAATAGTAACCCTTAATCACGCTGAAAGTCAAGTATTTCTATGAAAATACGGGATACCCCGTAGACATGCCTACCAAAGAGTACTGCCTACATAGTGTTCTACCGGAGCATAATTGTCGGTGAGTACTGGCAGGTCATCAGGAATATCACGAACTATCCGGTGCGAAAGGTATTCGTTTAACTCCGGATCCTTACTTTCAAACCCATGTTTATTTTCAGATTTTAATGCCACAAGCATCACCGATTGGATGCTTGTCGGTTCTCTGTCAGTGTTTACCTGGAGAAGGAAAACCTGGGGAAAGACTTTTTGATAAGTATTGAAAAGAACCTGGAGGAAATAGCTGTCTGGCCCTGTAATGGCTGAATTCAGGTTTTGCACCACCAGCCCATCATCAACGAGCATATTATACATTTTTGTAATGGCCTCCAGGCTTGTTAGTTGGAAAGGTATTGTGTATAATGATTTGAATGCATCCGCGAGGATGGCATCATATTTTTCTTGTTGTCTGTTAAGAAAAACCCGGGCGTCTTCATGATAAATCTGAAGGCGTGGATCGGATTTCAATTTAAACTCCTCCCGGGCCAGGGTGGTAACCATGGGGTCAATCTCCACTACATCGATAAAGGCATCAGGATACTTCTTCAGGTAGAATTTAGGATAGGAATAACCGGCCCCGCCCAGCATTAATACCTTGTGAAAATCCGGTTTGAAATGTTCTGTGAGTTGATAATATCTTGTACAGGGAAAAACAAGAGAATCATTGTCAAGAAACATGGCTGAACTGTATTCATTATTGATCCGCATCAGAATAATATCCTTTCCCGTATACCAATCGGTAGAGGGATAAACCAGGACCCTGTTATACTGGGTATCCACATCCCTGTATTTCAATATCCGGGTATTGTGTTGATAGCTATAGAATCCCAGGAATAACAAAAACAAGAGTGCTATGGCCGAAGAGGACTTGCTTTTATACATCAGGAATACCAATATGGCTGTCAGCGACAGCAAACCGGCTATAAAATACAATATATTGGTGCTGCCAAAAAACGGGATCAGGACAAATCCTGCCAGGAATGTACCGATGATACTTCCAATTGTTGATATAGCATACAGGTTACCCACTGTTTTTCCTGTAGCTTGAATATCTTTTATTTTCAGCCTTACAGCGTAAGGTGTGACCATGCCAAGCATTACGCTGGCTGGCGCGAAGAGGATTAAGGTAGAGATGATAGCCTGGATTCTTATTCCCGTAAAGTTTCGTGCCAGCAGGCTTAGCAGAAAGTCTTTTCCGGAGATGCTAATGCCGATAAAGAAAGCTGCTATCAGGATGATCCAGGCCAGTTGGGTATAGTTGGGTTTGCGATCAGCAACGATGCCTCCAAGCCAGTATCCAAGGCTCAGGCTCCCCAGGATGATCCCAATGAGGCTGGTCCACACGAAAATGGAAGTTCCGATATAAGGACCCAGGATCCGTGAACCCACAATCTCAAAGATCATGACTACCGTGCCGCAGATGAATACGATTATTTCAAGAAGGATTTTGCGCATGGGCTTCAAATATAGTAAATTCTCGTGACGCGTGACGCGTGACTTGTCATGGGAATATTGTGCTGTGCCTGTATTAATCCAGGTAAAGGTCGATCAGGCCTTCGGGAGCAAGGATGGTTATCTGGCGTGTTTTTTTGTCAATGCTTTGTATGAGTTCATCGGCCAATGGGATGAGTATCTCTTTGTTTTTATGAAATACCTGAATAAGCGACTGTTCAGGCATTTTCAGGATGTCTTTGACGATCCCAAGTTCTCCCTTCTGCTGATCGATGATGGTATATCCTATGATTTCCTGGAAATAGTATTGCTCGGCAGGCAATTCAGGTAAGTCTTTAGCAGGGAGATAGAGTGCATTACCAACCAGGGCTTGTCCGGATTCGGGAGAGTCAATGTCTTCCAGGTTCACTTTAGCATAATTCCCCTTTAGATCGAGGGAATCGATTTGGAATGGGATAAGTCGCTCATCGATTTCAATAAAGATGAACCTGAGGTCTCGGAACTGTTCAGGTTTATCTGTATCGAACAAAAAAACAAGCTCGCCATTCTTACCCTGGGATTTCACAATTTTACCCAGTTTGAAAGCATCTGATTTTTCCATATGCTAAACGCCTGCTAACAAATTTAAACAAAAAAACCAGGGCTTACAACAAACCCTGGTCTATCTCTAAAAATTCCTCTTTGCTTATTTCTTGTCCTTCTCTTCTTCTTTCGGCTCTTCTTCTTTCACTTCTTTTTTTATTTCTTCTTTCTTTTCTTCCGTCTTCGGCTCTTCCGCCTTC
>JAUXCL010000041.1 GCA_030618905.1 Bacteroidales bacterium
GTTGTTTTGCGAAAATGCAAAACCAACCACAAACAGAAGGCCTAACAATAATGTTAATTTTTTCATAAATATTAGATTTTGGGTTAATAAAAGTTGTTAATGTGACATTAACTTCTTTACTTATAAGTTATCGGCGTCCCTGCCAGGTTCCGCCAGTGTAGAACCAGGTATTTATAACGTGTTACATTCGGTTAGAATACATGTGAGTTCTGGGTTGGTCCAGGAGGTGATAATCTTGGTAAGTGGTTCATAGTCAATTATATCCTAATCCATACATTAAGTATAAGAACGGTCACATGTTCAATATCTAATGTAGGATAAAAGCGTTGTGTAATCAATGGGGATTTTCACCTCTTTTCCTGAATATCCAATCGCATGGATATATCTATGAAAAAAAAGCGGCCCGGAAGGGCCGCTTTTAGGCAGGGAATTTTTTAAGAATGGCATTTACTTTTTAGTGTCCGCCATTATACTGGTTGATTGTTGCTTCGTTAGCTAAACCAGTCTGCATAATGAGACCCTGATGGGCAAGACCAAATTGGTCAATACCGGCCATGTTACCATAACCATTATATTGAATAATATCAGCATCATTATACATACCAATTTGGAAAGTAAGTGCTTTTCCACAATTGGCATTGTCGATAAGGATATCTGAATCGTTGTAAGATCCATTCTGGTATTGTGCAGTAATGTTACAGCTTCCATAAATAGTCAGGTAAGCTTCATTGTTAACACAACAGCCACCACAACCACAACAATATCCTTTTTGGTAGATTGATGAGCGGTTCCAGTCACCTACAATTGTCATCGTAGCAACCTGGCATTTTCCTTCCTGACGAATCATGTTAGTTGGGTCAAAGCATACCCAGTTCTCAACTTTGAAAATATATCCATTGTGGTATCCGGGGTTTGAAGGCTTGAAATAAGGTGAAGTACCTTCAATGGCGTTGTTGAATCCATTATGATTACCGTTGATATAAATATTGGCATAATGAAACCCGAAATAGTGCTGGCAAATAGAAGCAAAGTTATAATTACCTGTTTCATAAATAAACGCAATGCTCTTATAAGATTTCTGGAATATAGTAGCCCAGTTACCCACACCATATTCCTGGGTAATTTGTGCAAAGTTTCTCCTCCAGAATTGATTAATGATGGCAATACCTTCGTCATGGTTATTCATAAAGATATAAGCGTCATTATATCCATCATTATACCAGCTGTCTCCCTGAACGATATTGGCTTTGTTTCTGTCTGATCCATTTTCAATTTTGATATAAGCAAAATTGTGATCGGTGTGTTGTGAAATACCAGCGATATTTTCATTGGAATTCCATAGGATATCCAACCATGCATTATTTTTGTAACCTTCCTGTGCAATGGCCGCCCTGTTGTCGCTGCTATTGGTGATCCATATTGATGCATAATTAAAACTGCTCCACCAGCCATACTGGTATATGGATACGAGGTTGCGGTCAGCTTGCTCGTCAGGTCCTGTACCAAATTGTTTGATCCTGATATCTGCCTTGTTATGGAAACCTTCCTGGCGAATCACATTGAATTGGATGTCATCCCAGAAAATCTCGGTATAAACCTTCGGTCCCCAGCATGGATGCCAGTAAACACAAGGAACACCGAAGAATACTCCGTCATAAATTTTGTTCCAATCACCTTGTTTGATCTCGATCTCAGCATAATGGCCACCGCCATCCCACTGGCAAATTGACATCTCATTGAAATTAGCATTTTCATACATATGAACAAATGCCTTAGATCCCCATGAGAACCACCATGGATTTTCCTGGTGAATAGCGACCTTATTGTAATCACTGTATCCCTCAATAATAACCTCGGCATAGTTGCTGTGGTCAAACTGGTTGATGATGATTTCATTTTTGTCTGAGTTTCCATATATTCCAACAAAATTCTCGTTGTAGAAACTTAAATTGAAACCACATCCCTGAACAATACCAACTTTGTTAAAATCTGAACTTCCTACAATTTCAACTACAGACTCATTACCGCAACCAAATTGATATTGCAGTACAGTATTGTGATCAGATTTGTCATAAATAAATGTTGAAGCATAGTTATTGTCTAACAACTGAGCTTGCATAACTTTGTTAAAGTCTGACCAATTTTTAATGGTAATACGTGCTTCGTTATTATTTCCTACCACGGGGAAATGATATTTCCAGCCCTGGGTTTGAGAAACTTTATTATGATCTGATTTGACAATATCAACATAGGCCCTGTTGAAATGACCAAATTGATGTTGGGTATTTGAAGGATCCCACAATTGGCATACAAAAAATTTGTTTACGCCAAATGTTTGATAATGCCATGGCACCCAGTAAACGCCCTGGAATGTACTGTTGAAATTTCCATGTTCTATGACAAAATATTCATAGTTGCTATAACCTGTCTGGCATTGCCATATGGTGTTATAATCACCAAGCATGTCAAGATAGGCGACATTGTCTACGCCTATTTGCTTGACAGTGGCGATGTTATACGCACCATCTTGATAAACCTCTGATAAGTTATTTTGTGAGAAGGCAAGGCCTGCCACAAATATGAGGCTTAACAATAATGTTAACTTTTTCATAATATTAGATTTTGGGTTAATAATATATGGTGTCCCTGTCAGGTTCACCCATAAAAAATCAATTAAGGCCCGGATGCTTCCCGGGGGTGAAAGTTGGGTATAGTTATTTTGGTCAATTAAATTTTTGTCCTTCATAAAGTGAAAGAACGATCACATGTTCAGGGTGTAAATTTATATCAAGGGGAAGTGGGGTACAATGGGGGATTTCACCGCTTTTATTTGTATATCAACACTTTTGGGAATATATTTAATGCGTAATTATAACAAATTCACCTGTTTTGGTTCGGTATTTACCCATTTAAAACAAGCATTAAAAAAAGCGGCCCGAAGGGGCCGCTTTAAAGGCAGGGAATATTTTAAGCATGGTTTCTATTACATTCCACCGTTGAACTGGTTAATCGTAGCTTCATTAGCCAGGCCGGTTTGTGAAATAATACCTGTATGCAAGCATCCAAATTGATCAATACCGGCCAGATTGTAGAAGCCATTGAATTGATGAATATTGGCGTAATTGGCAATCCCCATCTGATAGGTAAGGGCTTTTCCACAATGTGCATTGTCAATATTGATCTCTGAATAATTGTATGCACCATCCTGGTATTGAGCTGTCCAGTTTCCATTTCCGTTGATGTACAGGTAGGCTTCGTTATTCACGCAGCAACCGCCGCAACCACCACAACCGCAAGGATATCCTTTCTGGTAGATGGATGAACGGTTATCGTCACCAAAGATCCATATATCTGCCCTGTTGCATTTGCCTTCCTGGCGGATCATATTGGTTGGATCAAAGCATGTCCAGTTCTCCACTTTGAAATAGAATCCATTCTGATATCCCGGATTTGAAGGTTTGAAATAAGGATCTGTACCTTCAATCAGGTTATGGAATCCGTTATTGGTTCCATTGATGTAGATATTAGCCCAGTGGAATCCAAAATAGTGCTGGCAAATAGAAGCAAAGTTGTAGAACCCTGTTTCGTATATATTTGCCCAGCTCATGAATGAATTCTGGTAAATGGCCGCTTCGTTATAAGCGCCAAATTCCTGTGTAATAGAGGCATAATTATATTTCCAGTACTGGTTGATCACCGCCCAGCCATTGTCATGGTAATTAACCTGATGGATTTGAGCATAGTTAAAACCATCATTGTTATAGCTGTCACCCTGCACAATATTGGCAAAGTTACAGTTAGAGTTATTTTCCACGAAGATCCAGGCATCATTGTGATCAGT
The DNA here is from genome assembly GCA_030618905.1 of Bacteroidales bacterium. Lineage (GTDB taxonomy): Bacteria > Bacteroidota > Bacteroidia > Bacteroidales > B18-G4 > JAUWGC01. Next base: position 3,842 of record JAUXCL010000041.1, read on the forward strand.
GTGCTGAGATATCAATGCAGTATTGAAGTTTGAATTCCACATAATATCAATCAGCGCGTCATGTTTATAGCCTTCCTGGGCAATTGCTGCCCTGTTATCACTACTTTCAAAAATGGTGATAAAAGCCTCATTAAATGAGCTCCACAAGCCCCACTGGTAAATAGATACCAGGTTACGATCAGCTTGCTGATCATCACCGCTACCAAATTGCTTGATCGTTATTCCAGCATTATTATGACAACCTTCCTGGCGAATGACGTTAAATTGATAATCATCCCAGAAGATCTCAGTGATCACTTTATCACCAAAAATCGGGGGGACTCCTGCAATATATCCGTCATAAATCTTGTTGTAATCACCCATATAAATATCGATGAAAGCGGAATGTCCGCCACCATCCCACTGGCAGATCGACATCTCATTGTAATTGGCATCGCCGTATATCCATACACAAGCGTCACTGCCGGATGAGAAGAGCAATTGGTTTTCCTGGTGAATAGCAACAAGGTTATAATCACTGTAATCATGGATGATGACTTCTGCAAAGTTGCCATGATCAAATTGATTGATGATGACCTCATTGAAATCGGAGTGATCCCATATGCCTACAAAACTTACATTGAAAGCTGATGGCCTGATCCCAATACCCTGGACGATCCCAACTTTATTCAAGTCGGAACTTCCGGTGATTTCGACGACTGAACTATTACACCAGCCAAATTGATACTGCAGGGAAACGTTCTCATCAGATTTATAATCAATATAAACAGATGCGTAGTTGTTGTCGAGCAACTGGGCTTGCATTACCTGGTTATAGTCTGACATACTAGTAATCGTAATATGCGCCTCATTAAAGTTCCCTATCACAGGAAGATGGTATTTCCAGCCCTGTGTTTGGGAAACCAGGTTATGGTCTGAATTCTCAATGTAGACAGTAGCTTCATTGAAATGACCAAATTGATGTTGGGTGTTTGAGGGATCCCATAACTGGCACACAAAAAATTTGCTTACGCCAAACTGCTGATAATGCCAGGGAACCCAATAAACACCATTGAAAGAAGCATTGAAATTGCCGTTATTGATAACGAACCATTCAAAGTTGGCATAGCCAGTCTGGCATTGCCAAACGGTGTTATAATCACCAAGCATGTCAAGATAGGCGACATTATCCACACCTATTTGCTTAACCGTGGCGATGTTATACTCACCGTTTTGGTAAACCTCAGAAAGGTTGTTTTGCGAAAATGCAAAACCTACAACCAACATAAGGCTTAACAATAATGTTAACTTTTTCATGAATTAAAATTTTGGGTTAAAAATTTGTTTTGAAAAAATTGATATACTGTACATTTTGATCAGGGTAAATGAAAATTATGCGGGGAATAAAATGGTTCAGCAACTGATAGAGCATTGAAACGGGCTTTTCCATCAAGCTATAACAAAGTTTAAATCATCCCTGTGACAAGCGACAAAATGCAATCCCTGCCGGTAATTTGCCATGTATCAATAGGGATTAAACTTGAAAATTGTAACCCAATTTTTAGTAAACGATGATCAAAAAATCAATGTTGAATAGAATGGAAATAGTGGTGTGTAGATAGTGGACCGATAATTTTACCCTTAAACCGATCAAAGTGACAAAGAACGATCACACGTTACAGGGATTAAATTTATATCAAGTGGTTGGGGTATGCAATGGGGGAAATCACCACTTTTTATATTATTTTTCAGGGGGAAAAAGTGAATAAACCACGTATTTTCATGTAGAAGTACGTGATTTCACGTACTGGATCAGATCCCGCTTTCGCTTTCAGCTACGGCGGGAAAAGTAAAAAAACGTTCTTCAGAGGGCTGTAAAAAAACTAAACAACGATGGTTAATTTTTCCATTTTGAAATCAAGAAACGCTAAAAATTTAAGAACGCGCAAAATTTGGATCTGATACCTCTAAAGAACGTTTAAAAAAAATGAATGGAATCACTAGGTCCCTTAATTATGTGAAACCAATCATACCCCTGTTGATAAAAATCAAACAGGTGAATAAAATTACTTCGAACTGGCATAGAAATCAATGGGTGAAATCACCCAATTCGTGAAACATGCTCATGGTGTCTAATAAATTTTCATACTCAAAGGGCTTCTCCAGGTATGCATCAGCACCAAGCTCAAGCCCGTACGCCCGGTCTTTCTCTTTGACTTTCCCGGTCAGAAAAATGAATGGAATAGATGCGGTTTTGGAATTGGCTTTGAGGATCCTCAAAATATCATATCCACTGATGCGGTTGAGGACAATATCACTGACGATGATATCAGGCAGTATTTCAAAGGCGAGTTTAATACCACTTTCGCCACTTTCAGCACTAAGCACTTCATAACCTTCAATAACAAGCAGGTTATAGAGTGTTTTGATAAGTCCACGGTCATCTTCGATGATCAAAACCCGCTTTTTACGGTTCACGTAAGATCTGGGCATAATCTAACAATTTGGGTCACGATAGTAAATTGGTCTCTTGCGTCATCAATACTGGTCAATATAAGTACAAAGAAAGCCCAAATATCCGTATAAATCAATGGGTATTTTCACTAGTTTTCAGGTATGAATACCTGGTAAAAACAGATACAAGGCTCAAGTGGAACGAGGTGAAGCCGAGTGACATCCCGCCGAAGGCGGGGACTCAGGATGCAGGACAATTAATTCCGCTTCACGCATTAAATTTCAATGAGGTCATGCTTAATCGCATAGATAATCACCTCAACAATATTCTTTGATCCGGTTTTGGCCATGAGGTTGGCCCGGTGTTTTTCAACAGTCCTGTCGGAAATAAACAGCTGATCTGCAATTTGTTTGATCGGAAACCCTTTGCAAGAAAGGACGAGGACCTCTTTTTCCCGGCGGCTCAGGTTCACACCATCATCATTGTTTTGCTTATTGGCCTGGCTGTATGATTGATAAACAGCCTTCAGCTGGTTCACCAGTTCCTCTGAGACATCACTTTGATTTTCAGAAATATATTCAGCGATCCTTTGCAACTCATTCTTGATCTCATCTTCATTCATCAACATACCACTATTGTTATGGGCTAAGGTCTTTTCAACCATAACCCCAACGATATTTGGCTTTCCTTTAATCGTAGTTCCTTTCTGCAAGAATAAGTTAATCTCGATTTTATCAAGGTTCTTTTTCACCACCCTGGCGCTTGTGGAGATCGTTCCATCGATGCCCCTGAAACTCTTGTTCAGGTCACCAATGATCCTTAACCTGTCCTCGTCAACTATGAGATCAGCAAAAGCCTTGTTCTCAATATCTTCTGCGGAATATCCCAGAATTCGCGTAAAGCTGGGACTGATATCAGTGAACCCATTTTCATTCAGGATAAAGATGATATTGGGGGAAATGGTCAGGAGCGCCTGGAAATTCTTCCGGCTTAACTCAACGATCTGATCATACTTGGCCAGCCTGGTCTTAATGGATTGTAACAACTCATCATTCCGGAACGGCTTGACAATATAATCATCCGCTCCAAGCTGCAACCCAAGCCGGATATCATCCAATTCCGATCTTCCTGTCAAAAAGATGAAGGGGATCATGGAGGTAATGGAACTCTCCTTTAATATTTTAAATACCTGGTAGCCATCAATATCAGACATCCCAATATCACACAGGATCATATCAGGGATCAATTCGAATGCTTTTTGAATACCTACAGATCCATTCTCTGCAATATATGGATCATAAATGCCCTGGATCTCAAATAAGTTGCTGATCACTTTTGCCAGCTGAACATCGTCTTCAATGATCAGAATTCCTCTTTTGCTATTTTGTTCGTTCATAGGGTAGTATAACGTTTACTTCAGTACCTTTTTCCAACTTGCTAGTTATTTCAATTGTTCCTTTTTGCAGTTCAACACAACGCCTGGCAATTGACAGTCCAAGCCCTGTTCCTTTAATTCCTTTGGCATTGGTCCCCCGGTAAAAAGATTCAAAGATCAGCTCCCGGTCCTCTTCAGGAATGCCAATACCCTGATCCCGAATCATAAAAGTGGCCCGGCTACCATCTATATCCTGCAGCAAAAATTCAACTTTAGTATCATCGGAAGAAAATTTCAAGGCATTCACCAGCAGGTTGGATAACACATGGTTTAACAAAGTTTTGTCCATGGTGACCATGCCTGCGGGGAAATTAAACTTCGTAATTATTCTTCCATCATTATGGTTGATTGAGCTGATTTCGCTTGCTATTCTCCTGCACTCCTTCAACAGGTCAAATTCCACTGCTGTATAACTCAAAACCCCTTTATTGGATTGATTCAATAAAGTAAGATTATCCAGAGTCTTTGATAAGGACTGTATCGCAATGGTTGTCAATTCAAATGCATCTTTCTGGATCCCTTCCTCAATCTTATAACTAAACTTCTTCAGTAACTGCAAGTTAGAGTATATGATTGATATCGGTGTCCTGAATTCATGCGATATGGTCGATATCACCTGGGTCTTGAACTTATTCAGTTCTTTCTCCCTGTTAAGCATTTTTACGGTATTTTCCTCAAAACGTTTCCGATCTGTGATATCTCTCAGCAACAAATGCACCCCCATAATCTTCCCATCTTCATCTTTATGAAGATTGGCCTTGATTTCAGCAATCTTCATATTTTCATTTTGATCGATAAATTCGATTTCAAAACTCCTCGAATATTTGGCCGGGTCCCCGCTACCGGAAACTGTTTTAAAAACATCCTCATAATAGTCCAACAATTGTCTCAGGGCCCTGGATGAATCAGCGCTTAGCAGTTCTTCATAAGACTTACTGAGAAATTCCTCGTCGGATATCCCAATCAAATGCTGAATTGATGGTGTAACGTAAGATGGATGCGCTTCAAAGCCAATGATCCAAATTACATCTGTCATGTTCTTTAAAACAAGTTCAATATTTTTTTTGGCAGATTTCAATGTTTATCAGTCTGAGTTTGGGGAATTATAACACATCCTTCTATATATCAATGCAATAAACTATCCCAAAATGGTTAAACGTAAAAAATATAAATGGGTTTAAAAATTACGAACAATAATTCATTATTTTTCATTTCATTGTAACTTTTAAAATATCTTAGACGTCATTAATATCAAATGGGATTCTAAAGCTGCTATATGACCGTCAGGGAATATAATCAATGTGTGGATAAATACGCAGATGGAGTTTTTCGCTTTGTGCTTAAAAACATTAAGGATAGCGATATTTCCAATGATATTGTTCAAGACAGTTTTTTAAAACTGTGGAAACACGCAGATAAGGTTTCCTATAAAAAAGCCAGGTCATATTTATTCACAACGGCATATCATACCCTCATTGATTATACGCGGAAGCATAAATTTGAAAGCCCGGGTTCCGGAATAGCAGAATCGGCAAATACAATAGATCATGGCTATTCGGACCTGAAAGAAATATTGGATGAAGCCTTATCAAGACTTCCTGAAATCCAAAAAGCTGTGGTGCTGCTCAGGGATTATGAAGGGTATGCTTATAAGGAAATTGCCGGGATCACCGGCTTAAACGAAACCCAGGTCAAGGTATATATTTACCGGGCCAGAACTACATTAAAAAACTATATAGTCAGTCTTGACCATGTGATATGAACAAATAACTAAAATACTAACCGTCACGCGTCACGAAATAATATGAATATCAACCAACATAACTACGAAGCTTATTTCCTGGACTACTGGGAAAAACGTCTGACTGCAACGCAGCAGGACTTGCTCTTCCGTTTTCTGGAGATGAACCCGGACCTGAGGCCTGAATTTGAATCATATGAAGCGATAGAATTCCGGGTTGAGAAAGCTGTTCAATTCACAGGTAAAGAAAAGTTAAAAACAACTGTCATTCAAAAAACCAGAGACATTGATGCTTCCAATTATGAATCATATCTCATCGGTGCAGTAGAACACGATCTGAATAAAGAGCAGAAACAGCAACTGGATATCTTTTTACATCATAACCCTGCCTTAAAAGACGAATTGCTGGCATATCACAGCACAAAATTATCCGCAGATCAAAGTATCAGGTATCTTCAGAAAGAAAAACTTTACCAGAGGCAGGCCCGCATAATCAGCCTTCCTAACTTGTACCGGACGGTTGCTGCAGCAGCATCTTTACTGATCTTATTCGGAATTTACCAGGTATTCAAAGGGCCGGCGAGTCTGCCTGATTATCGCGTTCAGGAAAGGGTTGCTGCCCTGAGCATTAACAAAATATCAATTGATCATATCCCACAATCAGGGAAGCAAGAAATTATACTAAGCGACCGGGAACAGGCAACTCCCCATGGCAGTATGCAAACCATAAGACAGGATCCAATGCATCATCTGCAGGCTATATCATTTGAAAGCAGCTTCATCCCCTTCGATCCGGATATTGCATATGCCCACCATGCAGGACCTGATTTGTCTTATCCCCTCGAATATTACGCAATAATGGCTAATTACAGGCTGGGACTCCTGGCCTCCGGATCTCAGTTGAAAGAAAAATCATTTGCCGGCAAAATTATCAGTGGCCTTTTCAATAAGGTATCCGACCGTGTTAAACCCGAGATTGATGCACTGGATGTAATGAGGCCCAACAAGGTTACATTCTGGGACCTGGCAGAATCAGGTGTCAATGGATACAATTATCTTACCGATAAAGACCTGACCCTGGTCCGTACGATTGATCAAAATGGCAGGACCAGGAAAGTGAGGATACTTGAGGATGGGGAGGAGATTCCGGGGAACGGTGAACGGTGAACGGTGAAGAGTGAACGGTGAACGGTGAACGGTGAACAGTGAACGGTGAACGGTGAACGGTGAACAGTGAACGGTGAACGGTGGGCCTGTAACTATCCGACACCATTAATCGTCCTACTACAAAATCAAGCGTAACATAACATCATATCATCATGAAAAACAATACACTTAACATCCTGCTTGCGATATGTATTATCCTGTCTGTGAGTATCTTTCAAACGGGTTTTGCACAGGATGGCAGCGCTATAGTCAAAGAAGTCAGGGAGCTTCCTGAATTCTCAGGAATTGATGTAGGGGGTGCATTTTCGGTATACCTGGAGCAGGGTGAGGAGCAAAAAGTAATCCTGGAAACCAATACTAAATTTTTGGAAAAAATCTTTACTAAAGTGGATAATGGCATCCTCAAAATCACTTCTAAATCCTTAAAAAATCCATCCAGGCTAAACCTTTACATCACCCTGAAAGAGCTGGATCTTATATGGATAAGCGGGGCAGCAGATATCGAAGGAGAAGGAGTATTTATAAGTAAGAAACTCAATATTGAAAGCAGTGGTGCTTCAAGTCTCGAGTTGGAAGTAAATGCCGGGGAAATAATGATTGTTTCTTCCGGAGCTTCGGATGTAGTATTGAGTGGGAATGCGAATAAGCTCACAGCCCGGGCAAGTGGTGCAGCAAGCATCGATGGCACTGGCCTCAAAACCGTTGATGCAAAAGCCGAAGCCAGTGGTGCTTCGGACATAAATATTATTGCCAGCAACAATATCATCATCAAAACTTCAGGAGCAGGCTCGGTTACACATAACAAAACAAGTAAAACCGTCAAATTGTATGAAGAGCCATCAAAAGTACAGTATGTTGAAGTCGACTCCAGAAATTTCTCAGACACTACCCGTGTTAAGGTTGGAAGTGTTTACGTTGAAGTAGTTGAGGATGACTCTGTCACTATAACAGTTGGGAACAGGGTATTAATTGTGAGCGAAAACGGAAATGTGAAAATCAAACACAGGAAGAAAAGGAAGTTTAACGGGCATTGGGGAGGATTTGGCTTAAGTATCAATGGTTATGTTAACAAGGACTTTAACATGCAATTCCCAAAAGAAGATGAATACATGGATTTGCGTATGGAGAAGTCGATCGGTGTCTATTTCAATCTTTTTGAACAAAATATCGCATTTACCAGGAATAAAAAATTCGGTTTGGTAACTGGCCTGGGTATTGAAACCCACAATTACCGTTTTATTCATCAGACCACATTGTCCACACGAAGCTCACAACTGGAAGGGTTTATTGATACCGGCATTTCTGTGCGCAAGTCAAAACTTGTGGTAAATTATTTCACCTTGCCCATTATCCTGGAATGGCAAACCAATCAGAATCAAAAGTGGAAAAGATTCCATATCAATGCAGGGGTGATCATTGGGGCTCGCTTCGCTTCGCATACCAAAAAGTATTACAATGAGCTCAACAAGCATTACTACCTTACCCAATATGATCCTGATCTGGGGCACTACGTTGCCAAATTTGAAACCATTTCGCCCGGGACCAACAAAACACATAACCGCGGGGATTTTTACCTGAATCCTTTCAAGGTGGATGCCACATTTGGAATTGGTATAGGGATTATCAACCTGTTTGCCAATTTCGGCCTGACGACCTTATACCGGGAAAACAAAGCCCCGGAGCTATATACCTGGTCTGCCGGAATCATCCTGGTTGGATGGTAGTGATCATTGGGATTAGCTGAAAAAGTGTTATTTTTGCATAAGGCAATTGTAAAAACAAGCAGCTATGTCAGGTCACAATAAATGGTCAACCATCAAGCGCAAGAAGGGCGCTAATGATGCCAAAAGGTCTAAAATCTTTTCTAAGATCATCAAGGAAATCAAAATTGCTATCAGAGAAGGAGGTGATGACCCCGAAGGTAATCCCAGGCTTCGGATGGCCGTCGCCAATGCCAAGGGGGCAAGTATGCCCAAAGATAATATCCAACGTGCCATCAACCAGAGTAAAGACAAGGACGCCGCCAGTTTTATTGAAACTACATATGAAGGTTACCTCGGCCATGGTATAGCGGTATATATAGAATGTACTACCGATAACCTGCAAAGAACAATCAGCAATATCCGTGCAGTATTCAACAAATTCCATGGCAATCTCGGCACCAATGGATCACTTAGTTTTCTATTTGAAAGGAAGGGTATATTCTCTGTCCCTAAAGGCGAACTGGATGAGGAAGATTTTGAACTTGAAATGATCGATGGCGGAGCTGAAGATATCTCTCTGGAGGATAATTTTTTTACTGTTACTACCGCCATGGAAGACTTTGGGCTGATGATGAAAAAACTGGAAGAAATGGGATTAGAACCGGAAAGTGCAGAACTCCAAAGAATACCCAACGACACGATAACACTCGGGGATGAAGATGCCCGGAAAATACTGAAAGTCATTGAACTTTTCGAAGAAGATGATGATGTGCAAAATGTATTTCACAACCTTGAAATCTCGGATACTATCATGGCCGAGATGTAATCATTTTGTATAAATAGCATTTGAAATTTTGCCAAATCAAAAAAAAGTGTAAATTTGGACACCTAAATTATTTACTGTTAATAATTTAACAGTAATCCGAAAAATCGATAATTGTTATGAAAAGAAGCACCCTTACCATTGCTCTTTTTTTTATTTTACCGCTGGTCATATTAGCCCAAAGTGAAAAAAAATTCAATGCTCAGTTTTATGGTTTTGTCAAGACAGACATTTTCTATGACTCAAGGCAGGTAGTGGCAGTCAGGGATGGTCATTTCCTGCTGTATCCACGTGCAGAAAAGCTGGATAACGCCGGCAAGGACATTAACGCTAAATCCAGTTTTAACATGTTGTCCATCCAGACCAGGGTTGGTGTTAAAATAACAGCTCCTGATGCACTTGGCGCTAAGATAACAGGCCTGGTTGAGGGCGCTTTTTTCGGAATAAACGCTACAGATATTGATGGTTTCAGGCTCAGGCATGCATTTGTGAAGATGCAATGGAAATCCACTGCTTTGCTTGTGGGACAATACTGGCATCCCAACTTTGTCACAAAATGCTTTCCGGGGACTGTTTCTTTCAATACAGGTGCTCCATTCACACCATTTTCGCGTAATCCACAGATCAGGATAACACAGCAGGCTGGTAATTTCTATTTTATCGGTACAATCTTATCCCAGGTGGATTTCGTAAGCAACGGCCCTATTGGACCCAACTCCGTCTATTTGCGGAACGGGGTATTACCGGCATTGAACCTGAGAATAGAATACTATTCAGCAAACAAGGAAAAGGACCGGGAATTTTTAATCGGTGCAAGTGCCAATTTTAAAAGACTGATCCCCCGCGTGAGTTCAGACGTCTTTGATACCATAACTGATCAGACTTACACATACAAAGGCATAGAAGAAGTATCCAGCCTCTCGGGAATGTTGTACTTCAAAGTTAAGGTTCCCGCCATTACCATTAAGGCTGCCGGAACCTATGCACAGGACGCATTCAACTGGACCATGCTCGGCGGATATGCTGTGGAAAAGATCGTTAACCCGGTAAAAGGATTCCAGGAATACACCCCGATCAGCACCCTGGCAGCCTGGACCGACATTCATTCCAATGGCAAGAAATGGCAGGTCGGATTGTTCGCAGGATACACCAAAAACCTGGGATCAGATAAAAATATTACAGGGGCATATTACAGCAGGGGATCCAATATAGATCACGCATACCGCATTTCTCCACGGTTCATCTATAATATAAATCGTTTTCGGATAGCGCCTGAGATTGAGTATACCGTTGCTGCTTATGGTACACCAAACGAATTGGGTGAGGTGGAAAATACGACTGCAGTAGGAAATGTGCGATTACTACTGGGTGTTTATTTATTCTTCTAAAAATAATATCGTCAAAATA
>JAUXCL010000196.1 GCA_030618905.1 Bacteroidales bacterium
AATACGATCGAGCAGGTCAACAAGGAGGTTAACCAGTTAATGGAAGAACAAATGGTAAATCTGGGCCTGTTCAGTATGGCTGATATTTAGGCCCAGGATCCGGAAAAGCCTTTATATACCCGGTATTTCATGCATGGCACCAGTCATTTTCTGGGATTGGATGTCCATGATGCAGGATCGAAATATGAAAAGTTCCAGCCCGGAATGGTGTTGACCTGTGAGCCGGGTCTGTATATCCGTGAAGAAAAAATGGGGATCAGGATTGAAAATGATATCCTGATCACGGAAAGTGGTGCACTTGACCTAATGGGGGATATTCCTGTTGAAGCGGAGGCTATTGAAGAAATTATGAAGGGGTAATTAGGTATCTTTTCATTACATTTGTGATGTCATACACCGACGAAATCAAAACCATTAACAATTAATATTAATTAATATGTTTAATGCAGAAGTATACGCTGAAAGAAGAAATAGACTGAGGGCTAAAATGTCTTCAGGCCTTATCCTGCTACCCGGTAACCGGGAAGCATCCATGAATTACCCGGCCAATACCTATCATTTCAGGCAGGATAGTAATTTCCTTTATTATTTTGGCCTGGACCATCCTGATCTTGCCGCCATTATTGATGTCGATGAAGGGAAAGACATTCTTTTTGGCAATGATTTGACCATGGATGATATCATCTGGATGGGCCCGCAAGCCTTAATAAAAGACAGAGCTCTGAGTGTTGGTGTTAATCATACACAGCCTTTTAATGACATTAAGGACTACCTGTCAGCAGCTATTGCGAAAGGCCGTAAGATTCATCTTCTGCCACAGTACAGGGCCATGACCATACTGCAGCTTGAAAGTCTGCTGGCTGTCCGCCATGATGAATTCAACCGTTTTGTCTCTGAGGAATTGATCATGGCAGTGGTTGACATGAGGTCCGTCAAAGATCATCATGAGATTGAAGAAATTGAAAAGGCGGTTGATATTGCTTATGATATGCACACAACAGCTATGAAGATGGCAATGCCGGGGCTTATAGAACGAGAGATTGCAGGTACTGTTGAAGGCATTTCCCTGTCGCGGGGCGGACCGGTTTCATTCCCGGTGATCCTGAGTGTTGATGGCCAGACCCTGCATAATCATTATCACGGTAATGTGCTGGAAACGGGTAGGATGATGGTTACTGATGCAGGTGCGGAAACAACCATGCATTATGCCAGTGACATTACACGGACTGTGCCGGTTGGAGGTAAGTTTAATCAGCGGCAAAGAGACATCTATGAAATCGTCTTAGGCACTATTGTAAACAGCACCAGGGCCATCAAGCCAGGTACATATTATAAGGAAGTGCATTTGCTGGCAGCCAAAACCATTGCTTCCGGATTGATTGACCTGGGCTTAATGAAAGGCGACGTTGATGAAATCGTCAGCCAGGGCGCACATGCTTTGTTTTTTCCGCATGGTTTAGGACATATGCTTGGCCTTGATGTCCACGATATGGAAGGGCTGGGTGAAAATTTTGTAGGTTATGACAAGACTGTACAACGCAGCGACCAATTTGGCCTGGCTTTTCTTCGACTGGCAAGAGAATTGCAGTCAGGATTTGTGCTGACCAATGAACCTGGCCTGTATTTTATACCGGCATTAATTGACCAATGGAGGAGTGAAGGTAAGTTCATGGATTTTATCAATTATGATAAAGTAGAGGGCTTTAAAGATTTTGGCGGGATCAGGATCGAGGATGACATTCTTGTCACCACTGATGGTTGCCGGGTACTTGGAAAACCCATCCCCAAATCCATTGATGACATTGAAGCTATTATGGGGGGCTGATTGCCAGAACTTTAGATCGGTATTTATGATCAGCACGTTTGTCTATAAAAAAAAGAAGATCAGGTTCAGGGTCAGGGGTGATGGCAATGGGAAAACAATTGTTCTGTTGCATGGCTTCCTGGAATCCATGAAGATATGGAATAAGCTGGAGAAAATGCTGGCCGGGGATTTTCAGGTCATCAGCATTGACCTCCCCGGGTTTGGTAAGAGTGAATGCATTGAACCAGTGCATACCATGTCTTTAATGGCAAATGTTGTGAATAAGATCTTGCTAAGCCTGGAGGTTAAGCGCTGTATAATGCTTGGCCATTCTATGGGAGGCTACGTTGCCCTTGCTTTCGCAGCGCAATTTCCATCAAAAATGAAAGGGCTTGTGTTGTTTCATTCCAAGGCAAGAGCGGATACACCGGAAGCTAAGCTAAACCGCAACAGGGCTGTTCGGATTATAGAATCAGACCGCAGCAACTTTATTTTTCAGTTTATTCCTGAACTGTTCGCACCCGATAATATTGAATATTTTCAGGAGGAAATTAATGCACTCCGAAAAATCGCAGCGGAGACATCTAAAGATGGTATTATTGCTGCACTGGAAGGCATGAAGCTGCGAAGAGACAGGATGCATGTGCTATCTGATGCAGCTTTCCCGGTGTTGTTTATCGCTGGCAAGGAAGATACAAGAATCCCGCTTGCTGACATCGTCGAAGAAGCACAGTTGCCAGGGCACAGTGAGATAGTCATCATGTCTGATGTCGGGCATATGGGTATCATTGAAGCCCGTGAAAAAACGAATAAAATCATCCAATCCTTTGCTGTGCGGGTACTTTGATTAATAAGTTGAATACATGAATAAGCGTAAAAAAGACATAATTGAACAGGATCTGGCTGGAAAGAATTTGAAAAAGCTGAATCGTATTTTTATTGCAGTTTTCACGCTCCTGGTGATAGGGTTGTATGGGAATACCTATTTTAACCACTTTTCGCTGGATGACGGTTACCTCGTGAGTGATAATCCTGGAATTCAGAAGGGGATCAGGGGCATTCCTGATATTTTCACATCATTCTATGCCACCGATAGTGGAGGCAAGACATTTGGGTACAGGCCGCTCGTCAGGACGACATTTGCTATTGAAATGGACCTGACCGGTATTAACCCGGGCATTAGCCATGCGATTAATGTGATATTGTACCTGCTGATGATATTGATTTTATTTAAGGTGCTAAAGCGCTTGTTCAGGGGATACAATATATTTTTCCCCTTCCTCATTACGGTCATATTTATTGCCCATCCCATACATACGGAAATCGTCGCAAGTTTGAAAAACAGGGACGAGATACTGGCATTTGGGTTTGCCTTGCTGGCTTTGGATTATTTTCTGAAATTCATTGATTTTAAGAAACAGAAATTTCTGATCTGGGGTGTCTTTTTTTATTTGCTGGCCTTTCTTTCCAAAGCTTCGGTGTTCGCATTTCTATTAACCATCCCCTTAATATTTTATTTCTTCACCAATATTAAGTTGAAAAATATCATTATCCTGGCCCTTGCCTTTACTGGCATGGCCTTGTTCGCTGCTTTCTTCCCGAAAGTTGTCCTGCCGGATATGTCCAGGCCGATTGAAATGGTCGAAAATCCACTGGCCTTTGATAACGGTCTCTGGAATCATCTGGGTACGGGGTTGTATATCATCCTGTATTATTTGCGTTTGCTCTTTTATCCCCATCCACTGGTATTCTATTATGGTTACAATATGGTACCTGTTGTCAGTTTGGGAAATATATGGGCGATCTTATCATTGGTGATTTATAGCGGAATGTTTGTGTATGCGATCATGCGGATAAAATCAAAAAATGCACTTTCATTCGCCATTTTATTTTATATGGTTTCTATTGCCATGTACTCCAATATCCTGGTGCCTATACCGGGGATCATTGCCGAGCGTTTTCTCCTGATCCCTTCACTGGGTTTCAGTATTGCCATGGTCTATTTGCTTTTTTTATTGTTCAGGGCCGACCTGAAAGGCAGCCCGAAGTTTAATACCCGGATGGCAGGTGTTTCACTGATCGTGCTGATTATACTGATTCCATATGCCATTAAAACGTATTCCAGGAATATTGACTGGCGGACGAATTTTTCATTGTACAAGGCTGATTTGCCTTACCTGGAAAATTCCGTAAAGGCCCATGATTTTTATGCAGAGCAATTGATGCGCCAGGTGAATGAAGAATTGAAAAAACCGGTTGATGTAACCAAATTTCTCAGGCCTACCATCAATGAGGCGATCATGCACTGGAAAAAAGCAGTGGAGATACTGCCTTCTCATTATTCATCATGGACCAATCTTGGCATCATCTACAGCAGGATCTATAAAGAACATGATGATGCCATTTTATGTTTTGAAGAAGCCTTGAAATATAAACCGGACCACGGGAAAGCCTTATTCAACCTGGGACAGGCACTGGAAGCTAAGGGCCAGTTGGAAGATGCGATTTTACGTTATGAAGAGTGCATCAAATATAATGACGATGCCATCAACCCGAGATCACGTCTGTCGAATGTTTACTTTATGACTGGCAATTATCGCAGGGCGATTGAGTTAAACGAGGAGATCATGCAGATTGATCCGGATGAACCCTTACCCTATGTGAATTTTGGAAATTACTATATAAACCGGGCAGATACGGTTAAGGCCATATCATTCTATGAGCAAGCTGTTGTCAAAGGCGCTCCGGCACAGGTAAGCATTTTTTTGATGAAATATTTTGACAGTAAAGGAGAAATTAATAAGAGGGATCATTATAAGGCCATTGCCCAAAAACAAATGGAAGGCTCTGTAGTTAAACCATGATGAAAAGCTATATCAAAGCCATAAGTTATTATTTACCTGAGAAGGTCCTGACTAACG
>JAUXCL010000159.1 GCA_030618905.1 Bacteroidales bacterium
AAAATGTAAGGTCTCTCATTCCCTCCCGACTAAGTTGACAATAAAATAAATTTTTAACATTAAAACTTAGTCGTAATGAAAAACAATAAAAATCATACCAGGCAAGTTGCAGTTATCTCCGGTACATTAGTTACCGGTTTACTGACCGGCTTATCAGCAGAGCAGGCAAATGCCAGCGATCTTTTTGATTATACCTCTTTAGGAACAGGTTCTGAGCTCAGGAATGAGCTGATCGACATGAACCTTGTAGATAAGGCCGTAGGACCTGAAACCATCAGGGCTAAAATATGGGAAGGTAAATGTGGTGAAGGCAAGTGCGGTGAAGGTAAATGTGGTGAGGAAGAGAAAGATAGTACCAAGAAAACCGAAGAAGTCAAAAAAGACAGTAAAGGTGAAAAGAAAGTAGACGGAGCTGTTACCACAACAACCAAAACTGACACGGCAAAGAAAGAGGGAGAAAAAGACAAGGCCAAAGAAGACAAGACCAAGGAAGCCAAATGTGGCGAAGGTAAATGCGGAAGCTAAAAAACAAAAAAATGACAGGCATAGGATTCAGAAGAGACTTTTCAGAAGAACTACTCCGGGGCAGGTTACTGCACCCGGAGTTTATCGAGTTCGCACCAGAAAACTGGATGGATATGGGTGGTTACTGGGGCCGGATCATCAGGGAAGCAGTAGAAAAATTCCCGGTGCATGCCCATGGCCTTTCATTGTCCATTGGTAGTCCTGATGATCTCGACTGGGATTTCATCAGGAAACTGAAAGTATTCCTTGATGAAAATCAGGTGGATGTATATTCTGAACATCTTTCTTATACCAAAGCGGCCAATGCCCACCTGTACGACCTCTTACCCATTCCTTTCCGCGAAGATGCGGTTAAGCATATCGCTCAACGCATCCGTGAGGTACAGGATTACCTTGAAAGAAAAATCGCCATAGAAAATGTATCCTATTACACACCAGTCGCTGCCGAAATGGATGAAGCAACATTTGTAAAGAGTGTAGTTGAAGAGGCAGGTTGTGACCTGTTGCTGGATGTCAACAATGTGTATGTGAATGCATTCAACCATCAATATGATGCCAGGAAATATATCAGTCAGCTGCCACTCGACAAGGTGGCCTATATTCACATGGCAGGACATGAGCAGATAGAGCCTGATCTGATCATCGACACCCATGGACAACCCATTATCGATCCGGTTTATGATCTTTTTGAGTGGACCATACAACGTATTGAACCGGTCCCGGTATTATTGGAAAGAGATTTCAATTATGGTGACCTGGATCAGATGGAAACGGAATTAAACAAGTTGAAAAATATTACCAAAAAGCATTGGGAGCTGAATTATGTTGAAGCCTGATACCATACAAATCCAGAATGACCTGGCTGGCTATTGCAGGACAGGTAAAATGGTGGATATCCCCGGAACCAGTAAAGCAAGGTTGTCACATTACAGGAGACTGGTGTACAATGTCATTAACAGTACCATGGAACAGGCTTTTCCAATCACCCGGGAGATCCTTGACGATGAAGAGTGGAAAACCTTAATCGATCGCTTCTTTATTGAACATGACGCCCAGACACCAAAATTATGGGAACTGCCATACGAGTTATTTAAGTACGCAAAAAGCGAAGGGTATGCTGAAAAATTCAACAAACCTTACCTGACAGATCTGCTTTACTTTGAATGGGTTGAGATTGAAGTGCATACGATGCGGGATAAATTTCATCCTGATCATGCCCCTGAGGGAGACCTGATTAATGATCCCATTGTCCTTAATCATGAAAGCCGGTTAATACGCTTACACTACCCGGTGCACTTATATGCTGCCAGCGAGGCCATAAGCAAACCAGGAAATTATTTTGTGTTCATTTTCAGGGAGCCGGAGACCGGGACTGTTCGCTTCATGAGCCTATCGGTCTTACATGTCCATCTCTTTGAAAAGTTCTATCTCAACAATCTTATCGTTTCAGATTTTATCGATGACATTGCAAAAACCTTTGATATCAAAGATCATAAAATGCTGGAAAAAGAAATTAAAAGATTTTTACAAGAACTCCTGAGTCAGGGAGGAATTTTAGGATTTACAAACAAGAAATAACAATAATCACCAGGCCCAGATCAAGGTCCCGGATTCGGGCACCTGAATTTAGCAGAACATAAAGGCACCGCATCCTGAAAGTTCCGCCTCGGGCAACTTTCAGGGTACTCTATATATCCCCATCCATCTGCCCTCAGGCAGATGGATTTTTTCTTTGTATATTTAGGGAAAATACTGCCACATGAAAAATATGCTATTACCCCTGACCTTTATTTTCCTATCCCAAATTGTACCGGCTCAAAATGAGGCTTTTTTCCAGTTTATCGAAAGCTCTGCAGGTATGCACTACCCGGACTGGGAAAGTGGCAAGACAGAGCTGGAGTTTGCCGATATTAACATGGACGGCTATGTAGATATCCTTTCCATTGGTGATCATGGTTGTCCTCTGATCAACACGCAGGAACACGGGATCATGGTTTGGTTCGGCGATGGAACAGGTACATGGAATGTACAAATGGTGGGTGATTTTGGCTACGGTGGTATTGCTATTGGTGATGTCAATAATGATGGCCACTGGGATGTAGGCTATGGTATGCATCATGCCTATTCATCAACAGATTTTGGAGATCAGTTGCTTGAAGTTGCACTGGGTGATGGCAGTGGTACTAACTGGACACCCTGGGACGATGGCCTGGCTACCAATGGTGAAGACTGGGGCCTGTTTGGGACAGATTTTGCAGATGTCGATAATGATGGTGACCTGGATGTGGGATCAAATTCCTTTGGTTCCGGGTCCGGGCTACATGTATATATCAACCAGGGTGATGGAAGCTGGGTGCAAAGCTTTGGCATCATGCCCGGCAATTCCAATATGCGGTTCATTTTCGGAGATATTAATAAGGATGCAAACGCTGATTTTGTGGTTACCCACGATGCGGGCATTGTTTTCTTTGGGGATGGAGCGGGTAACTTTTACAATGCTGATTACAACCTTCCCCAGTATAATTTCCCAGTATATGGTCCTGACCTGGGTGATATAAACAACAATGGAGCACAGGACCTTGCTTATGTCGATCAGAATGGTGGTATCCTTGTCTGGACTTTCGATGCATCCGTCAATCAATGGATTGATCTTTCCGGGAGCCTGCCGGCATCAGGAAACTACCAGGCAGTACAACTTTGTGATTTCAATAGTGATGGGGTAATGGATTTGGCAGCCTTTGGAAATGCACAATTAACAGTTTGGCGGGGAACACTTTTCGATCAGCAAACCATTGTCTGGTCCCAGGAATTCAACACCATTACCTCCAATAATGGAGACTGCAATGCTTTCAGGGCAGGGGGTGATGTTGACCGGAACGGCTATCCAGACATGACCCTGGTTGAAAAAGAGGGGTCCTGGCCGAATGACCAGAATCATCTGAAATGTTTCAAGGAAACCTCAGTACTCTTTCAGGCGAACATCAAAGCTGTTTTCCCAAAAGGAATCGAAGTCTTTAAACAGGGATCTGTACAATTCATTGACTGGATCAGTGCTGTACCTGTTTCTTCAATATCATTGGTTCAAATTGACTATTCACTGAGAGGGAGTATGGGGCCGTGGACACCATTGACACCCGGAACGGCCAACTCAGGAAGATACCAATGGATCATTCCACAAACCATCTCAAGCAATAATTGCTTTCTTAATTACACTTTAATCGAAGGAAGTGATACGCTGGCAGCCCTTACACCAAAGGCCTTTACCATCCTGGGGGAAGATGGGATCGAAGCAGATTTTTCAGCTGATTCCACCATGGTTTATCCCGGTTCACAAATTCAATTTACAGATCAATCCCTGGGACTAATCAGCTCCTGGGAATGGGATTTTGACAATAACGATACAGTTGATGCTACAATTAGAAACCCTGTTTATGCTTATGCTCAGTCAGGAAATTATACTGTGAAATTAACGGTATCAGATGGAATAAACAACCAGACTGAAATAAAGACCGACTACATTACAGTGGTTTCACCGGTCAGGGTTAAAGAATTACCGGAACTGGCCGTGCAGATCTATCCGAATCCCATAAAAGATCATATTTATATCAAGGGTTTGGATCAAGCTGATATATACATCCATTCAACAGATGGCAAGCTGATCAGGTCACTGAAGAAGTTCAGTGGCAATGCCATCGACTTTTCAGGACTGCCCAAAGGCGTCTATATCCTGAATGTGGTGATCAATGATGCGATTATGATTAACAGGAAGATTGTAATTCTTTAATCACAGAGAAAGTGCCCGCAAACCCACACCAAAGCCGGATGGGCGGTTTATAAAACTAAAATAATGAATGAATTAAAGCTAAAACCGATTGGCATCATACATTCTCCTTTTAAAAAACCAACAGGAGTGCCAATCCAGTCTTCAGGTGCTATAGATGTTGAAGGAACAGCAGAAGTATTTTCAGAATATTCAGAGGGTTTAAAGGATATTGAAGGCTTTTCGCATATTATCCTGATCTATTATTTTCATTTATCTAAAAAACCCTCATTACTCGTCACGCCTTTTTTAGATAATCATGTCCACGGAGTTTTTGCAACCCGTGCCTCAAGCAGGCCAAACCCTATTGGTATTTCGGTAGTTGAACTTATTAAAATCAAAAGGAATATTCTCCATATCAAAAACCTGGATATTGTTGACGGCACGCCACTTTTGGATATTAAGCCCTGTGTTCCGGAATTTGATTTCAAAAACATAACAAAAATCGGATGGCTTGAGCATACCATTTACAAACTTCCAACATTAAAGGATGATGGACGCTTTGTAAAATGATTTAACAAATATTTAACAATTTTAACATCTCCTTAACAGACAAGCCCCCTGTCCGTGACTTACATTTGCTTCGACTTATTCTAAATAGCGACATCTCAATTATTAAAGTCATGAAAAAAACGATACTTGCTCTGATGGCAATAAGCGTGCTTATTGCTTTTTCAATTAATATACAGGCACAATCAGCCTGTTCACCAACATTATCCCATGGCAGCGGATTCACGACAAGCATTGAATCGGTAAGCTTCGATGGCTTTGATGCCTATGGTGATTCATTGCACACCATCATCCTGAGAATTGAAAATGATGGTTGTACAGATCCTGATTGTAAAGCTTTGAACCAATATTCCATTGAAGCTATACCAGGAACATATTCAGACATAAGTCATGCTGTACTCGTAGGTAACATGACTGCTAATGGTATAAATTTGGGACCTAGCCTCGGAGGAACCCCGTTTGAAGGATTCAGAATTTCCAGTATCAATGGAATCGGAAATGGCGAAGCTGGAATTTTTGTTGTACAATATACGTTGACCGGTGGACTGCAAAGGCAAAAAACGCAGATCAAAGCAGGTAGTAATCTGTCCATTGTGGAATTTCAAATAGCAGATTTTGCCGCGGTACTCAACTGTGTCATATATTCAAATATCCTGCCCTATTATCCTCCACCCGATAACGGTAAAATAGAGAACTCTATAATTGGTGCGGAATTGACTTCACTTTATGAAACTTATATCATTTATGATAGCGCGGTATCCAATGATATTTTCCAGATTGTGGATGATACCAATGTGATTATTGAAGTGATCGCTTTAGATGGGAAGTATAATGAATTACTGGCTTTGCTTCAGACAGCAGATTATGGCATGTATGATGTAAATGTAGATCCGGACCAACTCAAAATTACTGGTGT
>JAUXCL010000103.1 GCA_030618905.1 Bacteroidales bacterium
CCAGATCCTGTGTCAATTGCAAACCGTAAATGGGTATTGTTGTAAAGAAGGGGATGTCTTTGATATTGGGAATATTGGCAATAGCACCACTGGCCCCTGTTGCTTCAAGATTGTCAAGGATCGCATTTAGGGATTGTTGAAATACAGCTTGTTCGGTGATCACATCACCTGCACCCCCTGAGAGGGCATATCCAAGTACATCATACGTACCGATCCACAAGCTATAGAAAGTAGGGTTCACCTGTAATCCTACTTCCAGGAGCACATCTGTTTGAGGGTTCGCACTGAAACGTCCAAAATAAGGATTGGCCAAAGCCACACCCGGGAAAAGCATATGTGCAATCTTGACACCAGGGACACCGGTATTGTTAAAAGGTCCTTGTCCTGCGACCGGGGTGGTCAGGTAACCATAAAGATCACCCTGTGATGCACTTGGGTCGTCAAGGACAGGAGCCAGTGAAGTAGCACCCAGACAATCTTGCTTATAACCCAGTACATATTTAGATGTGAAAAAGAATCCCTGTGGTGTGGGTTGAAACCCTACACCGATATCGCCTGGAGTTGTTAGAATCGGCTGTTTAAAGGCCGTTCCACCAACTGCTGCAAATTTAGATGCGAGTATATTTGCATAGGAGTTTTCCTGGGCTTGCTGGTACAAAGCTCCATCCGAGAATCCTGATGCATAAGAATCACCCAATGCTGCATAACGTGTGAAGTTTGCCGTACCGTTGGAAGCTTTGAACTCTTCCATCTCCGGCTTACATGCCCCTATTATAACGAGGACAAAAAGATATATTAGTATTTTGTATTTCATGTCTATTCGGTTTTAAGGGTTAAAAATTGAAACTTACACCTATACCAGGTAAATTGGTGACAGTTTTGTAAGTTCCGGAGAAATTATCAGGCGTATAGCTCTTTTCTGATTTTAAACCATGGAGTTGAGCGAAGGAAATATCTATGCTCAACATTTCAATTGGACGGTAGGATAAACCTGCTGTCCATGCCACGGTGTTCAGACTGACAGTTTCGGGAGTAAAGTATTGTTCATTGGTTGGGGTCGGATCATAATAGCCTCCAAACCTGATATCCAATTTATCATTAACCGAATATTGAGCACCTGCCCTGATGATAAGCGAATTGCTATATTCTCTTGGGTTTTCTGAATTGAGCAAGTCGCTGTTTTCCTCAAAGGAAAAATCTAAGGATTTATATACACTCCAGAATACATAATTGAATTCCAGGGCTATCAACCATTTTTCTGTTGCCTGGAAGGCAACACCAATATCAAGATTGGCAGGTAAAGGTAATTCTGCATCAAACTTATTGGCAGATGAAATTTTTGTTGATAAGGATTGCGGCACCTTGAATGCAGCATCACCACCTTCTATTTTCATGATTATTTCAGAACGGTAGTCGATGCCCAGGCTCCATTTTTCGTTCGGAACGAAGCTGAATCCAATATTATAACCAATATTGCTTGTAGAACCTTCAAGCTTAGCAGTGGAATTATCATTATAAGGAAGTGCTTTCTGTAAATCCACATTGCCAATTGCATAGATTAATCCTGCGCCAATGCTGAATTTATCCAGGAATTTATAAGCAATAGTGGGTTGAATGAATATGGCGGAGAATGAAATTTCTTGTATGAGGTACCTGCCTGCCCAACTTGCGCCATTATCATTGGCGGTTTGCCATTTTGTAGTACTTCCGAATGGTGTGTAGGCTCCTATACCCAGTGTGATGTGATCGCCAATTTTAAAGGCAAAATAAAGCGAAAAAGGAGTTGAAACCGGATTGTCAGTCTGGAATTGATCCGGTGTCTGAGCTTTCTCAAATAATACGTTTCCAAGAATCGGGCTCACCCCTGCGGAAATGCTGAACTTATTTTTCATAAAAGATAAGCCACCAGGATTGAAAAAGATTGAGCTGGCACCGAAATTCAGTGGGGATCCGACCAATCCCATTCCAGTCTGTTTTTGCCCCTGTAATCTCACCTGGTAACCACCTGCAAATGCAGTCCAGGAACATAGCGCAAGGAGCAACACGGCTAGTGTAATTCTCTTCATAACATTAATTTTGGTTAATAGTAGGTTGAAATGCGGTGCAATATAAACATTTTTTAAAAACTCTGATTGGTATCGCATTTTAATGATGCTGAAGAAATAAATCTTAGAAAGTTGCAGTTAATCCAAAGTGGATTTTGGCAGATTTAAACTGAATGGGATTGTCAAACTGTTTTCCCAATGCGTAGCTGATGCTGAATATCCCGGCTTTGGTATCAAAGCTCAGTCCTGCACCAAAACCCCAGGGATAATCAGAGATGTAAAAATCATAAGTGTTTTGTTCGAAATAGGCCCCATTCCAGAACAAACTAAAAAAGGAATTGACATCAAACAGGTATCTGAATTCACAGGTGAGGATACTGTAAAATGAAGCAAAAATAGATTCTTCATCAAAGCCTCTTAAGGACTGTAACCCTCCGATACGGAACAATTCGTTCTCAAACAGGTCCTGGTTATTCAGGTATCCATTCTGTGTCCTCAGGAGGAATGTGAGGTTCCGATATACCGGCACATAAGTTGATGCATTCAGGATCAATCTATAAACAGTGCTCTCCAACTGCAAGCCCTCGTACAATTCCGGATTGATATTTTCATTTTTTTTAATTGTTTTTTTACCGACGGCCCCTGAACTTAATATGCTGAATCCCCGACGTGGATTAAAGCGGTAATCCAGGTCATCAAACCCGAACTTAATGCCATAAAATGAAGTTTTAACATCTGCATAGGGTGGGAGGACGGTGGCAAACTCTAATCCTGTGGTGCTTAATAAGGAGGAGGCCTGATGCTCATAATAAGCCTGGATATAATTGTATCCCTTGAACAGGTAATTCACGCCAATATGGTTATCCAGGGTAATAAATGATGTATCCCTTTTGTACAGGTAAAAGCGGTAATCCACACCAAAAGGAGTTTTAAACAGATATGGATAGACGAAATTGAATTTCAGGTCCTGTGTGCCTTGTTCAAGCTTCCTCCACTGGAAATCAATAAGTTCTCCGCGGCGGAGGATGTTCATGAGTTTTAAGGTCACATCACCGGTAATTAATACTTTGCCGGTTTCATCATTATTGGGGGCAATGCCCAGGATGCCATCAAACTGGCTGGCTTTTTTCTTCTCCAGGTACAATATCAATGAGGCCTTATCCGGTGTAAATGCAACTTCAAAAGGGCGGATAACCGAAGCAAATGGCATTTCTTTAAGCTTTGCTCCGACTTTGCTGATTTTAGACTCATCATAGTAATCTCCGGGTTTTATTCCCAGGTACTGTTGTAAATAGCTCATATGTATCCTGGAATCACCTTTTACCATGATAGTGTCGATGATTATCCGCTGGTTCCTGGATAAGTTTAAGGACGCTGATATTTGGTCTTCCTTAATATTGATGGAATCCAGGCTTACACTGGCAAAGGGGAATCCATTGTTTTCGCAATACTCCAATATTCCCATCATCAGCCGTGATATCTTCTTTTGATTATATGCAAGCGAATTGCTGAAATGCTTGAATTTGTAACCGGCTTCACGCAATATTTCATCTTCGACATTTCCTTTTCCGAGATAGCTCAGTTTATATTTATCCCCAATAAAGAGATAAGCAGAAACATGGTTCGAGTCACTAACCAGAGAGTCGTAATGGGCTGCAAGGTAGCCTTTGTCGTAACAATAGTATAATGCCTTCAGCACCTCATTATCTCTCTGCTTTGGCTGGCTGAATGTTTTATTATATTTAAGACGGGCGATAAAGTATGCTTCGGATGGCTTGCTGACATTAATTTTTAGTGTATATGGCTTTTGCCCCCCGGCAATGAGTGCTGTCAGGACAAAACACATTATAAAAATAACACTGATCTTGTTTTTCAATTTTCGTATGGCTGCAATTTTTATGTATGAACGATTGATCCTGTTTTTTAGTCTATTCCCCAATTCACTTCGGCCTGTCCCAGTTGTTTGAGAATTTCATTGGTTTTGGAGAAGTGTCTGCACCCAAAAAAGCCCCTGTGCACTGAAAATGGAGAAGGATGTGCAGCTTTAAGCACATAATGCCGTGTCAGATCGATCAATTCCTGTTTGGCCTGTGCAAAATTTCCCCAAAGGAGGAAAATCAGGTTGCTGCGTTTTATTGATAATTCCCGGATAACAGTATCGGTAAATACCTCCCAGCCTTTTTTCTGGTGCGAACCGGGCTGGTTGGCCCTGACAGTCAGGGTCGCATTGATCAATAATACACCCTGTTTTGCCCAGTTCTGCAGGTTACCATGAGCAGGAAAAGGGATGCCCAAATCCTCTTCCAGTTCTTTAAAGATATTCACCAGGGAAGGTGGCTTTGCAATAGCATTTGGTACAGAGAAACATAATCCATGTGCCTGCCCTTTCCCGTGATAAGGATCCTGTCCAAGGATTACCACCCTGACCTTGTCGAATGGTGTGAGATTAAATGCTGAAAATATCATGGATCCGGGAGGGCAAATTGTAAATTCCCCTTTTTCAGACAACAAAAATTGTTTTAGCCCGTAAAAGTATTCACGATTAAACTCATCTTTAAGTAACGACTTCCAACTTTCATCAATTACAGGATCAATTTTGTGCATTATAACAAATGTTTTTTTAGGATATAAAGATATAAATTGCAATATGTTGGCATATAATTTGTTAATAATGTAAAAATAAATTTATTTTGCAACTAATTATAACTTAATTAAAGAAAGAAATATGAAAAAGCTTGTCATCATTCTTTGCACAATAGCGGTTATGGTTATCCTTGCTTCCTCATGCAAATCCGGGGAGAAATGTGCAGCATACGGTGAATCACACCGCTACCAAAAACAAAGTAATTATTAATGGCACTGCTACTTCAAGGATAAATCCATGCAAAAAACTATCATAAATTTCTTTTTCTAACTTTGATGAGTTACCTTTATCAATGTTGATGGTTTTTAGATATAAATACTTATTACCGTTAATCCTGCTTATTTTCTCAGCGTTCTATTCTTCAGGTCAGGAGATGGAGAGCGATACCATTTTGGACCAGGTTTTATTGCGTAAGAAAATGAGTGGCGGCCTTGTGTTACACAATCGTGGCTGGGGCTTCCAATTTCAAAAAGGACGCAACATCACTTACTTCAAGGCCTTCATTTGGGAAGTTAGCGCGGTAAGTATGAAGTCACCTAAGCAAATTCGTACCATCAATCCCTATTTCAGTAATGCCAGGAGCTATTTCTATGGCAAGATGAACCATGTTTTTGTGCTAAGAGGCGGGATTGGTTTCGATAAAATGCTAAACCGCAAACCTTATTGGGGAGGTGTTGAAATTCGCCTGGTTGGGACCGGTGGTGTTTCATTAGCGATTACCAAGCCAATTTATCTTTATATCCTGAAGTTTACTTCATCGTATTATGATTACCAGATCCTGATCGAAAAATATGACCCGGAGAAGCATTTTTTAGATAATATTTATGGACGTGCTCCTTTCTCCAGGGGATTGGGAGAACTGAGATTCTATCCGGGGGTTTATGGAAAATTGGGTATGAATTTTGAGTATGGCCGATACAACTCAAAGATTAAATCTTTGGAAGTTGGGGCCATCATCGAATTATTCCCTATACCCGTTCCCATCATGGCACTTAACGAACCAAATTATTATTTCCTGACTTTATATTTAAGTATCAGTATCGGAAAGAGGTTTAATTAAATTTCCTATTTATTCAAAGTGATCTTCCTGGCATAAGTGTCTTTTCCATTCTGGTAACGGATGATGTAAATACCATTTGGTAAACTGCCCAGGTTCAATGCATATGAGGACTTGCCTTTGTCGAAAAATAACTCTTTCTGTATCATCGTTTGTCCGACAAGGTCCATCACATAAACATTCAGCATGGTGGCCTCTTGTGTTTCGTATTCGATGAACACATTGCCAGTACTAGGATTAGGATACACGTTGACTTTAGTGTCATCGATCAAATCACCGATACCCTGAACAGGCTCAATAGTGAAAGACCAGGCATCACTCCATGTTGTAGTGTCAACACCATTAATTGACCTTACATGCCACAAATAAGTCTTGTTGTTGATCATTGGGGTTATTACCCTGTATTGATTTTCCGAAGCTTCAATAAGCACATTACAGCATGGATTGTTGATGTCAACAGTATCATAGGCAAGTTGATACCAATCTACGCCGGATATAGGTTCCCAAATAAGTACAGGTAAGATCTGTACATCAGTTGCACCATTGGCTGGTGAACTTAAGTGAACTGTATTAATGATTGAGAACATCCAGGCATCTGACCATGCTGATGTATCTGTTGCGTGATTTGCCCTGACTCTCCAGTAATAATCCTTTCCAAAGAAAAAATTATCACTGAAAATGCTGTTTTCTTCCGTAAATCCAATATAAGGTGTTCCGAAGTTCGGATCATCATCAAATTGTACTTCATATGTTAATACCCCGTCAATATCTTTCCATACATATTCATCGTGCAGGCCCTGATCCGTTGTATTATTTGCCGGGCTCTGAAGGCTGACTGATGCTACAGTATTAAATGACCTTGAAGGAGACCATGCAGAAGTGTCTTTGCTGTGGCGTGCCCTGACCCTCCAGTAATATTTTTCTCCAAAATACATGAACTTCGTCATATAAACGCCGGAATCAGCATTTCTCGTCATGATGTTATTGGGAGAAGAGAAACCTGATCCATCATCATGCAGAATCAGTCCGGCAACACCGGCAGCATAACCATTGGCATCTGCTAAGAAAATTGAATTAAAATCATCAGATGACCCTATGGTTTGCTTGTACCATTCGCTACCTCCGGAATATTGTAAGAAATTACCTTTCAGTCCAATGGCATAACCCATTGAAGTTCCTGTAAAAAATATGCTATTCAAGTCCTTGGTCCCACTGGGTGTGTCCATCTCTGTCCACTCTGAACCATCATATTTCCAAATTTTACCACCCTTTCCGCAAGCCCATCCATGAGTGGCATCAAGGAAATAAACACCATAAAAATCTTTTGATCCGGCAGCCTGAGATGCCCATTCAGTACCGTTGTAATAATAGACTGCACCACCGGCCCCCACTGCCCAGCCATTGTTAGCATCCACGAAGGAAACTCCGAAAAGGTCATCGCTTGTTATACTGGCAGTGACCCACTCAGTTCCATTGTAATGAAGTGCTGTACCGGCATTACCCACAGCCCAGGCGTTATTCCCATCGATTACAGCAACGTCATTCAGGCCCTCAGTGGAACTGATATTTATTTCTTCTGTCCAATCAGTGCCATCGTAATACAAAATCATGCCATCTGCACCAACGGCAACTCCGTTATCTGCGGCTGAGAAGCCAACCCCATTCAGGTCTTTAGGAGCAGTACCCGGATAAGTGTACAGGCTCATATCAGTTCCATCAATATGGATCAGCGTCCCATTATTCCCGACGATCCAGCCATTTGTGCCGGATGTGAAATACATATCGTTAAGGTCTTCGTCTGTGGAATCCGGCAGGAACTTCCAGAAATAGTTAGTATCCAGTTGTATGTCATACTTTGTAACTCCTGAGATAGTGTCCCAGGTTAACAGCCGTGAAGGAGGAATATCCATTTTATTATCATCCGGTTTCTTTAATGAAAGTGTATTCACAACCTGGAAAGACCAGGCTTCAGACCAATCTGAAACATCTGGGCCATCAGTGGCCTTGACTCTCCAATAATATACCTCGCCAAAGTAGAGATTGCTTGTTTTTACTGCAGATAAATTTGTGTTAAATGTCATTGGATTGGAGAAACCAGCATCAGTATCTAATTCAATATCATAATATACTTCACCATGGATGCCAGTTATTGGATTCCAATTGAGTGTTACATTAGGCATCTGACCCATCTCCCCATTTTCAGGAGCTAATAATGTTGGTGGATAAACCCTGGTTTGAGCAGATAAACTGAAAATGGCTATTACAAACAGTATAATGAATGTAGATAACAATTTTTTCATAATCGTTTGATTTATGTGTTTGATTAAATACTTTAATTTACTTGTAAACAACAAATTTTGCACTTTCTCTTGTTTGTCCGGCAAATAATTGC
>JAUXCL010000054.1 GCA_030618905.1 Bacteroidales bacterium
CCATATCGGTGTTTCGCTCACGGTATTGGCTGTAATTATCCTGTTCAGGGCGATTAATGACCAGTCCGTTATATCCAAGTTATTCACCATCGCCGGATATACATATGGACCTTTGCTGGGGATCTATGCTTTTGGTTTGTTGACTCAATTGAAGCTTAAGGACAAATTTGTCCCACTGGTCGCTATTGTATCTCCCGTAATTTGTTACCTGCTCAGTATTTATGATGAGCGGATTTTCAACGGATACAATTTTGGCTTTGAACTGCTTATCATGAATGGCCTGATTACTTTTATCGGCTTGTTGATAATTTATAAAAAATAATTGTCAGTAAGCCTTTGTAATTGCTTATCCTTTATTACTTTTGCAACTTATTTTGATTTATTATGAATAAAACTTAGCCATGGGAAATATTCGCTTTGATGCACTTTCAGCAGCCATTTCAAGGAAACCAAAAAAAGTAAATCCGCCTTCGGGCAAGATCTCCGATTATTTTGGAGAGCTTACTTTTAATGAAGCCGCCATGAAGGAGTACCTCACGCAGGAGTCTTTTAAAAAAGTAATCAATGCCATCCGGAAAGGGGAGAAGATAGACCGGAGGATTGCAGACCAGGTGGCTTCATCGCTCAAGGCATGGGCCATGACAAAAGGGGCCACCCATTATACGCATTGGTTCCATCCACTAACAGGTTCCACTGCCGAAAAACATGATGCCTTTATTATGCCTGTGCATGGGGGAGGAGCCATTGAGAACTTTCATGGGTCTGAGCTTATCCAACAGGAACCGGATGCTTCCAGTTTTCCAAGCGGAGGTATCAGGAATACCTTTGAAGCCCGTGGTTATACCGCATGGGATCCTACATCCCCTGCGTTTATATTAAACGGCACCCTTTGCATACCCACCATTTTCGTTTCTTATACCGGTGAAGCCCTGGATTATAAGACCCCATTACTTAAGGCCTTAAACGTGGTTGACAAAGCGGCAGTTGATGTATGCAGGTATTTTGACAGGGATGTCAATAAAGTCAATGCCACCCTGGGCTGGGAACAGGAATATTTCCTGGTAGATACGGCATTGTATTATTCCAGGCCAGACCTGGTTTTGACAGGGAGGACAGTCTTCGGACATGCCTCTGCAAAAGACCAGCAGCTGTCTGACCATTATTTTGGCAGCATTGCTGAACGCGTAACGGAGTATATGAAAGATTTTGAGATCGAAGCACATCGCCTGGGTATTCCTTTGAAAACCAGGCATAACGAAGTGGCTCCGAACCAATATGAGTGCGCACCGGTATTTGATGAGGCTAACCTTGCCGTTGACCAAAACCAGCTCCTGATGCATATCATGCAGAAAGTGGCTAAAAATCATGACCTGACGGTCTTACTCCATGAAAAACCATTTGCCAGGGTGAATGGATCAGGTAAACACAATAACTGGTCCTTGATGACGGATACGGGGATCAACCTGCTTTCTCCCGGGAAGACGGCCAAATCAAATTTCAGGTTCATTACCTTTCTCGTCAATATCATCAAGGCCGTGCATACCCACGAAGCATTATTAAGGGCCAGCATTGCCTCTGCAGGCAATGACCTTCGCCTGGGTGCCAATGAAGCGCCACCAGCCATTATTTCCGTGTTTATTGGCTCTCATCTTTCACAGATCCTGGATGATATAGAAACCAAGGTGAAATCCGGAAAGATCAATGCTCATCTCAAAGAAGAATCAGACCTTAAAATATCAAAGATACCTGAGATCCTTCTGGATAATACAGACCGTAACAGGACCTCACCTTTTGCCTTTACGGGCAACAAGTTCGAATTCAGGGCTGTGGGTTCTGCCGACACATGCTCCAACGCCATGACCGTGCTCAACCTTATCCTGGCCGACCAGTTGCAACAATTCAAGCAGGATGTGGATGCCTTGATTACTAAGAAAGTCAAGAAAGACGAGGCCATCTTCAAAGTGCTGAAAAAATACATCACTGAATCAAAAAAGATCCGCTTTGAGGGCAATAGTTATAGTGATGAATGGGTTAAAGAAGCAGAGAAACGTGGCCTTTCAAATTTAAGGTCAACTCCGGAAGCCTTAAAATCATACATCTCTGAAAAAGTAATTAAGCTCTATGAAAGCCAGCATGTCCTGACAAAAAGGGAGATCGAGGCCCGCTACGAGATTAAACTGGAAAGTTTTACAAAAATAATGCAAATTGAATCCAGGGTGATGGGCGACCTGGCTAAAAACCATATCATCCCAACTGCCATCCGTTACCAGAACCTGCTGGTTGAAAACACCAAAGGATTGAAAGATGTTTTGGATGCCAAGTCCTACATCAAACTCTCAAAGAACCAGTTGCAAACCATCAAAGACATCTCTGAGCATGTCTCAGCGATCAAAACAAATATTGACCTGATGGTAGAGGAGAGGAGAAAAGCGAACAGGCTCGACTCCACAGATAAAGTAGCCGAAGCATACAACAGCATGGTAAAACCCTATTTCGAGATCATCCGCTACCATGTGGATAAGCTGGAATTGCTGGTGGATGATACGCTGTGGACCTTGCCAAAATACCGTGAACTGTTGTTTATAAAATAACTGTATCAAATTCCCACTATCAGTAACATTTTCCTGCGAAAAACAGTAAAACACTGGATAAACTATTATTACCAACATCATGCAACTCAAATCTGCATTACGACCATTAGTTCTCATGGCATGCCTGCTATGGGGTTTGCAATTATTTGCTCAGCTTAATGTAGTACACGTCGGCTCCGGTTTTAACCAGGGCGATTATAAGGGCGTCTATTTTACATTGCCGCGCACCATCCTGAAAATTGACCTTGTTCTGGATAAAGTCACCAAAATCCAGGGGCCATATAGCGATTATGCATCGAAGTCTCTTGGGCTCAATAATGTGATTGAAAGGAATATAACTACATACAGGCTGAGGAGCGTAAATTTATCAACTTTACCTGAGCCGGATCCACAACAGGTCTATTTTATAGCCCGAACTGAGAAAGCATCGAGAGGGGAGGAGTCTTTATTGCTTTCCTTAACAGGCTCCGGCATTTTTCTTGGTGCTGATATCACCAAATTAGAAGAAGAGCAGTATACTGGTTTTGTCACAACAGATCATAGTATCGACCCCGACAGCATTGAACGCTATTTTCAATTCCTGGCTGAAAGGAATCAGGGGATTAAGATTGATACCATCACCCGAAAAATTACCATTGATACGACTACTATTTACCGGTATACTTACAAAAGGAGATTGGTGGAAAAATCTGTGGATCAAAAAGTGAAAGAAGCACTGGAGCAGATTGAAAATATCAGGTTAAACCGCTTTAATGTTCTTACCGGTTACCAGGAAGTTGCCTATTCTAAAGAAGCCATGCAATACATGGTTGATCAGCTTGATAAAATGGAGCAGGAATATCTTGATCTTTTCAGGGGCAAGATCATTCATCAAACAGTCAACTATTCTTATCAATATATACCCGGAACAGA
Organism: Bacteroidales bacterium; assembly: GCA_030618905.1. Taxonomy (GTDB): domain Bacteria; phylum Bacteroidota; class Bacteroidia; order Bacteroidales; family B18-G4; genus JAUWGC01. The sequence continues at coordinate 3,504 of JAUXCL010000054.1, forward strand.
AGATGCCGGGGAAGAATGGGTTCCTGTTTTTGGATTATCGGAAAGAAATGGCTTCCAGGGGCTTAAAGATGCCAATGACGAGCTGTTTTATGTACAGATGATGGGAACAGGAGTATCACAATTCTCCGGAACTCCAACTGTAGGGCAGGGGAGGTCGCTTGAGGGCTTGCCATACCGCATTCCTGAGCGGGTAATGATCTCTGTAAAATTTAAAGGCAAGGTGCATGAGGTGATGCGTGCTGATATTGCACAATTTGGAAATGTGGCGGTATTGCCGGCCGGTATTACGAAGATGAATTTATATCCCTTAACAGGTGGGATTAAAAGCGTGCTGATCGAGTATTAAAGAGCTTATTGTATCGCTTTCCTGATTTTGACCAGTCTGGTCAGAAGTCCTTCAAGTAAACCAAGGTTTAACATATTTTCTCCATCCGACATGGCATTTGCCGGATCAGGGTGCGTTTCAATAAAGAGGCCATCCACGCCGACAGCTATCCCCGCCCGGGCAATTGTTTCGATCATGTCCGGTGCCCCGCCGGTAACTCCACTGCTTTGATTTGGCTTTTGCAGGGAATGGGTGATATCCAAAACGACAGGATATGGGTTTTCTTTCAACAAGGGGATGTTTCTGAAATCAACCACAAGATCCTGATAACCATACATGTTTCCACGCTCTGTGATCATGATCTTTTCATTTCCAGACTGGACAATCTTTTCAACAGCAAATTGCATTGCTTCGGCAGAAAGGAACTGGGCTTTTTTGATGTTGATGGGTTTTTCTGTGTAGGCTGCAGCAATGAGCAAATCTGTTTGTCTGCACAGAAAGGCCGGGATTTGCAATATATCGGCATATTCGGCCGCAATGATGGCTTCATGCTCTGCGTGGATATCAGTTATTGTGGGCAGGTCCAGTTCCTGTCCGATATTCTTAATGATTTCCAGTGCTTCAAGGTCGCCAATGCCGGTAAACGAGTCAAGTTTAGAGCGATTAGCTTTTTTATAGGAAGCCTTGAAAATGAAAGGGATTTGAAGATCCTTTGCAATTTGATTCACCTTTTCTGCGATCTTATAGGGGATTTCTTCATTTTCCACAACACAGGGCCCTGCAATCAGGAAGAATTGATCAGAGTCCAGGTCTTTTAATTTGGGAATGGTGTCCAGCATGATTGAAGACTTTGGATTAAGTCCTAAAATTAATATTTATATTTATCTTTCCAGAGATGCCGTAATTTTTCCCTGACATCCTCCTCCCGGCGGTTATTCCCCGGATCATAAAAGCGTTTTCCTTTGATCTCCTCCGGAAGGAACTCCAGGTCAACGAAATTATTGTCATAACTATGGGCATATTTATAGCCTTTTCCATAGCCAATCTCCTTCATCAGTTTGGTCGGAGCATTACGGATATGCAGCGGAACGGATAGGTCACCACTTTTTTTGACCTCCGACAATGCCTTTTCAATGGCAAAATAGGATGCATTGCTTTTGACAGAAGAAGCAAGGTATATGGCTGTTTGCGAGAGGATGATCCTGCATTCAGGGTATCCGATTTGGGTCACTGCCTCAAAACAGGCCTCGGCCAGTAAAAGGGCATTAGGATTGGCATTTCCGATATCTTCCGATGCAAGTATCAGCATTCTGCGGGCTATGAATTTGGGATCTTCACCTGCTTCTATCATCCTGGCCAGCCAGTACACCGCTGCATTGGGATCTGAGCCCCTCATGGATTTGATGAATGCACTGATGATATCATAATGCATTTCACCGGATTTATCATATATCGCAAGGTTTTGTTGAATCACATCCAGGGCTTTGGCATTCGTAATATGAATTTCTTCCTGGCCTTTTTCAGCATTTGTAATCAGTTCAAGGGCATTCAGTAATTTCCTGGCATCACCACCGGAAATACGCATCAGTGCCTCATCTTCATCAATATGTATTTTGATCTTCTCTGCATTTTCCAGGTATTGAATAGCCTTTTCCAGCAAGATATTCAGGTCCTCTTTCTCGAAGGACCTCAGGATGTATACCTGGCAACGGGACAGCAGGGGTGATATCACTTCAAATGATGGATTTTCTGTGGTGGCTCCGATCAGGGTTACAACCCCCTTTTCCACGGCCCCTAACAAAGAATCCTGTTGGGATTTGCTGAAACGGTGGATCTCATCAATAAACAGGATAGCCTGCCCAAAACCATATTTTGCCTGTTTGATGACCTCCCTCACATCTTTAACCCCCGAACTGACAGCACTCAGGGTATAAAACTCACGTTTCAATTGTTGAGAAATGATATAGGCCAGTGTAGTTTTTCCCACCCCGGGAGGCCCCCATAAGATCATAGAAGGAATATTCCCCGACTCAATGGCCTTTCTGAGTATAGCTCCCTCACCCACCAGGTGCTGCTGCCCCAGGTAATCATCCAAAGTCGCCGGCCTCAATTGCTCTGCTAATGGTATATTATTCATAATAACTCCCTTCACGCTTCACTCTTCACGCATATATCCAAAGAGTCCTTTCCGCTTAATTTCTTTCTCAACATAATTCGGCACCATCTCCTCCCATCCGGGTTCACCATCCCTGATCAACTTTAACACATTGGCGGAATCGATATAGAGCCATTCTTTTTTGACGTTTTTAATGTCAATGATCTTTTTGTTTTTGATAAGGTATTTATAAAGGTCTTCCTGTGCTTCAGGGAAACGGATTTCTTTTGAAGTGAGAAGGTCTCCGACAGCCTCTCTTGTATCCAGCGACACAGCCGAAATAGTGGGATATATATAAACTTTCATATTATTGATAAAGAGCTTGCCAAATCCTTCCAGGATTCCCCCTTTCAGATCTCTATAGTATTTTTTATTGATCACATTGATAAAGGTCGGAACACCGATCACAATTCTCAGGTTCCTGATGGCAAATTGTGAAAAATAGCTGACCAGCTTATAATATTCCCGAAAAGTAGAGATCATCACGTTTTGCCCCATACCATTAAGTAAATCTACCCTTTCCAGGAAATCACGTTCATCGATATCTCCTTTGCCCAGCAGGTTGTTAACTGATATTTCACAAAGGGAAAGGGTATTGTCGCGATCATAATCTTCGTCTCTTTTGAAGAGCCTGTAGCTGGCCCTGAGCATGTCAAACCCAACATAATGTATGGGCCGGAAAGCACCCCTGAATACTAAAACGTTCTTCTTGTAAAGCATATCAGCCGGCTGCTGCACCTCGCCATTCCTGTCAAACATCATCGCAGAAGTCATTCCGTTTTTCACCAGCTGAACGCCCAACAAACGGTTGTCAACATAGTCAAGATCCGGGCCCCGCATTCTTATCATGGTGATCTCAATCCTGTCCCTGGAGAGGTTATCCATTAAAGACCTGATAAACTCCACCGGCCTTTCAATAAAGTTATAACAGGCAAAGATGAGATTTACTCCCAGGATGCCAAGGGTTTGTTGCTGAAGCAGGGTATCCTGTTCAAGCAAGTTAACATGAAATAAAACTTCGTTTGAAGCTGCATCAGTATTATGCTGAAAACGCATCCCCATCCAGCCATGGCTGTAATTGTCCTTTTTAAAATTCAGGGTAGCTACCGTATTGGCAAATGCAAAGTATCTTGTTGGAATTTCTCGCTTTTCCTCAAGGAGGCTTACCAGGTCGTTGTATTCGGCATCCAGCATTTTACACAGCCTGGCTTCAGATACATACCTGCCGGGTTTGTTTTCATTGTAGAGCCTGTCGCTAAACAACTTATCGTATGCGGAAATGGATTTTGCTACAGTTCCTGAGGCGCCTCCGGCCTGGAAGAAATTACGGGCAACTTCCTGACCCCCGCCAATCTCAGCAATGCTGCCATAAATCGCTGAATTTAAATTAATTCTTAATGCTTTTCGATTGGTGTTAAGGATCTCTCTTTCCATATACATCAGGTTAATTTCTGGAATACATCAAAGATACAAATCTATCCCGGTTTTTGTTCAGCCATCATAAAATCAAAAGCTGCTGCCCTAAAACTGAATTGTTAAAAAATAAGTCCATATTATGCTACTTTTTATAAACTCGATCGTATAATCTTTGATTCTGTAATGTATCTTTGTATATAGATTGAAAAAAGATGTGCAAATTCTTGTTATGTGCTGTTTACAGCGCACCCTGCAATTTTTTTCACAGATATCAAAGGTAGATGTATTTTAGCTGATTCATCACCAGGTAAACTCGGTGAAACTAACAAGTATGGAATTGATCGTCGTCTTCTCGATACTTTCTATTGCTATTCAAATAGCGTCCATATTTTTTTGGATCAAAGACAAATGGTACCAGGAAGGTAAGCTTTATGATTATCTTATCCTTGGTGTCCTGATGTTATTATTGATTCACCAGGGATTTATGATCCTCAGCGATTTCAGCGGCTTTGACCAGGGACAGCTCAATCCATTTTTCAGCATCAGCGTTTTTCTCATATCTGCTTTCCTGCTGACATTTATTGTTTTCGCACGGTCGAAGAAAATGCAAGTAAATGAGTTTGGTTTCCCGGATAACGATAAGGATCAGTCTGGAAACGGAATCCAATTTTACGAAAATTTCAAGATATTGACGGAATTCACCAGGGACATGATCTGGACCATGAACCCGGAAGGTGATTTTATCTATGTCAGTCCCACAGCCCGTAAGCTCCTGGGATATGATCCCTATGAATTGCTCATGCAAAAGCTGGAAGACCAGGTTTCGCAGGATTCATACCAGGACGTAAAAGCCCAAATGGACAATGCTGTGGAGAAACTGGAAGCAGGAGAGAGGATCACGGGGATGGTTCTGGAAGTAGAGCATTTGAGAAAAGATGGTACTGCTGTTTGGACCGAGATCACGATTAATTCCCATCATGATGCCAAAGGTGTCCCACTTGGCTTTGTCGGGGTGACCAGGGATATCAGCGACCGTAAAAGTTCAGAGAAAAAGCTGCTATACCGCTATAAATTCGGACAGATGGTGTCTGATATATCTCAAAAGATCATAGGTACGAAGAGTGTGGAGCTTGACAGCGCCATTGAGTATGCGCTTGCGCAAATAGGATCACTGGAAGGAATTGACCGTTGTTATATTTCACTTGTTGATGATGAACTCAATGAGATCAGCAATACGCATGAATGGTGTGCAGACGGTATACCTTCCAGGAAAAATGAAAACCAGAATATCTGGCTCAATGCCTTTCCTTATTTTGCGAAAGAACTCCAACAACTGCGGATCATTCAATATTCTGATGCGACTAAGATGCCTGAAGAGGCTGAAAAGGAAAGAAAAATATTCCAGTCACTGGATATCAAATCCGTGATGATGATCCCATTGGTGCAGGCCAAGCAGCTGTTGGGAATTTTAGGATTTGAAGCTCATTTCAAGGCACGTACCTGGGATGAAAACCTGATCCTCTATAGTAAAATGGTTTCGGATATTATTTCCAATGCCTTGATGAGAAAGGCATATATCGAGGTTTTACAGGAGAACGAAGAAAAGTATAAACTCTTAACCGATATCACTTTTGAGGGCATTGCCTTGCACCAGAATGGAGAGGTCATTGATTGTAATGACTCTTTCCTCAAGATATTTCAACTTAAAAGAGAGGACGTATTGGGCAAGAATCCTTTCCTTGAATTTGTTGACGCTGAGCACCACAGGGTGTTGGAACAAAGGTTCTCCATGGGCAATACGGAACCATTCATCATCAAAGCCAGACGAAAGGATGAGCAGGTGATCTACCTTGAATGTGAAGGTAAGGCGCTCGATATCGAAGAAGAAAAGTATCAGGTTGCCTCACTCAGGGATGTGACCTCAAGGATCACTGCGGAAAATGCACTTAAGGAAAGTGAAGCTACCCTGGCCAGTATTTTTAAGGCCGCTCCGATTGGTATTGGTATGGTTAAAGAGCGGCGGTTCATTGTGGTCAATGATGAGATTTGCAAGATGTTGGGGTATAAGCGCAAGGAGTTGATCGCTCAAAATTCGCGAATGCTCTACCAGAGTGATCAGGAATACATCAGGGTAGGGGAGGTGAAGTATGAATCCATTTCTGAGCACGGAATTGGCTCGGTTGAAACACAATTTGTAAAGAAAAACGGTGATATCATTGAAATATTCCTGAGCTCAACACCCATCAACCCGGATGATTTTTCCAAAGGGGTGATCTTTACCGCCATGGATATTACCGAACAGAAAAGAGCTGCATTCCAACTCCAGGAGAGCCAGATAAGATATCAGAAGTTGGTTGACCAGGCAGTGGATGCCATCTTCATTTATAACAAGGATGCAGATATCATCGAAGCCAATCAGATGGCAAGCAAAATGCTGGGATATTCCAGGGATGAACTGCTGAAAATGAATATCCGGGATATTGACCTGATCATGTTCAATAAATACCAGGGCAAGGATGTCCTGGGCAGCCTTTCGGAGGAGGATTACATTTCATTTGAGTCACAGCATAGCAGAAAAGACGGCAGCACCTTCCTGGTTGATGTACGCCTGAGTGAGGTTGTGCTTGAAGGTGAAACATTCATTCTTGCATTTGCCAGGGATATCACTGAACTGAAGAAAGCTCAGCATATCCAGGACGTCTTGTATAATATTTCTACGGCAGTAGGAAGGTCTGATGATTTGAGCGACTTGTTTGGGATCATACATATAGAACTTGATAAGTTGGTGGATACATCAAATTTCTTCATCGCCTTGTACGATAAGGAAAAGGATCTGATGCACCTGCCTTATATGAAAGATACCAAGAAAGTTTTTGAGTCTTTTCCTGCCGGTGATACCATTACCTCATTGGTTATCAAAAATAATGTGTCTTACTTTCTCAAAGATCATGACATTTCAGAATTAGCTAAGAAGAATCTCATCAAACGTTATGGTGCGCCGGCAAAAGTTTGGGTCGGTGTTCCCTTAAAAATTGAAGACGAGCCCATAGGTGTTATGGTACTTCAAAATTATGACGACGATCAAGCCTATGACCAGAAAGATCTGGAGCTACTCGAAACCATTGCACCGCAGATATCATTATCGATCATCAGGAAAAAGAACGAAGAGGAGCTGAAATGGATACAGATGAATTTGACAGAAGCCCAGCGTGTTGCCAACCTGGGTAGTTGGGAAAGAGATATTGAAACCGGCCTCACCTATTGGTCTGATGAGTTTTTCAGGATCTGTGGACTTGACCCGGGTGCTGTTACACCGAGCCCCGAGCTGGCCAGTGAGATCATTCATGAAGAAGACCGGAAAATGGTGGAGCAAGCTATTGAAATGACAATAAGTACCGGTGAGGCATACAGTTTGGAAACAAGGATTGTACTCCCTGATGGGAATGTCAGGCATGTGTTGTCGAAGGGTGAGATTATTCACAATGAGGCCAATGAGCCGCACAAACTGATCGGATCCTACCTGGATATAACCCAGAGGATAGTGGCGCAGCAGGCCCTGAAAGACAGCGAGGAAAAATACAGGAACCTTGCAGAATCAGCGCCATATGGAATTGTGGTACATGGTGATTACCGGGTTATGTATGCCAATAATGAAGCTGGTAAGATCCTGGATGTTGAAAATGCAGATGCTTTGCTGGGCAGGAATGTCATGGATATTGTGCATCCTGACTTTGTGGATATAGTCAGGGAAAGGATCGAAAAGATATATGCTTCAGATGTAAAACTGGATGCCGTTGAAGAGAAGTTTTATACTTTTAATAAACGACTGATCGATGTTGAAGTATCAGTCTCATCAATTACATTTAATGGGCATCCTGCAGCGCAGGTCATTTTCAGGGATATATCCAGGCACAAGAAGGACGAAGATGCAATCAGGAAACTTTCCAGTGCTGTCGAAAAATCACCCGCATCAGTGACCATAACAGATGCAAACGGGATCATAGAATACGTAAACCCACGTTTCTGCGAGGTTACCGGCTACAGCCAGGAGGAGATCATCGGCCAAACTCACTCCATGCTGAACTCAGGTAAGCATGATGAGGAGTTTTACCAAAATCTGTGGAATACCATCAAGGCAGGCGAGGTATGGCAGGGAGAAGTCTATAATAAGAAGAAAAGCGGTGAGTTTTTCTGGGCGGAAGAATCCATTTCATCTTTAAAATCTGCATCAGGTGAGATAACCCATTATGTGGCATTGTACCAGGACATTACTGGTCGTAAATTGATGGAAGAAGAGCTGATCCGTGCTAAAGAGAAAGCCGAAGGCCTTAATAAAGTCAAATCCAACTTCCTGGCTACCATGAGCCATGAACTTAGGACGCCTTTGAATGGTATCCTGGGATTTGCTGAGATTCTGTCGGATATCATTGAAGATAAGGATCAGAAGGAAATGGCTGACATCATCAACCAGAGCGGTAAGCGCCTGCTGGATACCCTGAATTCCATTCTCAACCTTTCTGCAATGGAATCCAACCAATTGCAGTTCAGGAGCAAGGAAACTGATGCCAGGCAGGTCATCCTGGATGTTAAGAAATTGTACATTGCCAATGCCAATAAAAAGAAGATCTACCTGGTTACTGATTTCAAGACACCATATACCGTCGTCAATACAGATGAACGCTTCTTACGTCAGGTCTGTAATAACTTGCTGAATAATGCCATTAAATACACCAATAACGGCGGTGTGATCATTGAGGTTGATGAAGAAGAATATAAAGACAAGCACTGGCTGTCGATCAAATTTGTTGATAGCGGTATTGGCATATCCGAAAAGAACCTTACACTGGTCTTTGATGAGTTCCGCCAGATAAGTGAAGGGTATAACCGGGAGTTTGAAGGTTCCGGCCTGGGCCTGCACATTTGCAAAAGGTATGTGGATGCCATGGGTGGGGAAATAGATGTGACCAGTAAGCTGGGAGAAGGCTCTACATTCTTTATCCGGATACCCTTCGAAGATTCCCCGGAGCATAAGGCATCAAAGAGCTTCAAAAAAGCACCCGCTGCATCTGTTTTTAAAGATGCTCCCGACAGGATGAACGTCCATATCCTTCTTGTAGAGGATGAGGAATCCAATCAGCAATACGTCCAGCACCTGTTGACAAAACTGAGGTATACTGTCAAGGTTGCTGATTCCGGTGAGCAAGCGATTGAATTTGCTGATAAGGATCATTTTGACATCATCCTGATGGATATTAACCTGGGCAAAGAGATGAATGGCATTGAAGCCATGAATGAAATACGCAAGAAAGAAGGATACGCAGAGGTTTCTATCGTAGCCGTAACCGCCAATGCCATGAGCGGCCATAAAGAAGAATTCCTTGCAGAAGGATTTAATAACTATATTTCCAAACCATTTTCCATGGAGAACCTTTCCGGACTCATCAATGAAATACTTGACGACGATAAGTCGTCGTAGATTCCAAATAAGAAATTCCAAATAAGAAATTCCAAATAGTATACAATTTCCAAATTCTAAAATTCAAACTGTTTGAGTATTCGAATTTGAAGTTTCCTGTTTTGTGCGCGACGTGAACGCCCTCCCAATGCACTCCTGATTATCAGCACATTAAGATCTTGAAAATTGCAATTTGGGTCATGCGGAGTATA